>JAJAZI010000130.1 GCA_026785785.1 Microbacteriaceae bacterium | reverse complement strand
TCGTGGTGCGGATATCGGAGCGGATCGCGTCGTGGCGGGTGCGCCGCGCGACACGGGGCGCGCTGTCGGCCCCCGATTCGGACTGGGCCAGATCGACGCGGAGGATGCGGCCGGTCGTCGACAGGAGCACCCGGCACGGCACATCCGCCACCTCGAGCACGGGCCCCGCCCTCCGCGAGGAAGCCGTCGCGATGCTCGGCTTCGCCTCCGTGAGCAGGGTACGACGCGGAGTGCCGAACTTCTCGGCGACCTCGTCGAGTTCGCTCGACACGAGGGCACGGATCCGGACCGGACTCGCGAGGAGCTCCTGCAGCTCGGCGATCTCCGCGCGCAACTGGTCGCGTTCGGCCTCGAGCTCGATGCGGGAGAACCGGGTAAGGCGCCGCAGCCGCAGCTCCAGGATGTACTCCGCCTGGAGGGTGCTGAGGTCGAACACCTCCATGAGCTTCGCGCGCGCCTGCTCGCTGTCGTCGCTCGCACGAATGACCTGGATCACCTCGTCGATGTCGACGATCGCGATCAGCAGCCCCTCCACAAGGTGCAGCCGCTCGAGGCGGCGCGCCAGCCGGTACTGGCTGCGACGGGTGACCACGGAGGTGCGATGGTCGAGGTAGACCTGCAGCAGCTCGCGCAGCCCGAGGGTGCGGGGACCGCCGTTGACGAGCGCGACGGCGTTGATGTTGAACTGGTCCTCGAGGGGCGTGTACCGGTAAAGCTGCTCGAGGACGGCCTCGGGGCTGAACCCCGTCTTGATCCCGATGACGAGGCGCAGGCCGTGCCGGCGGTCGGTGAGGTCGGTGACGTCGGAGATTCCGCTGAGCTTCTTCGACCCGACGCCGTCCTTGATCTTCTCGATCACCTTTTCGGCGCCGACCATGTAGGGCAGCTCGGTGACCACGAGCCCGGTCTTGCGTGCGGTGATCGATTCGATCGACACGCGCGCCCGTGTCTTGAAGCTGCCGCGGCCAGTCTCGTAGGCGTCACGGATGCCGGCGAGGCCGATGATCGTGCCGCCGGTCGGAAGGTCGGGGCCCGGCACGTACGACATGAGCTCGTCGAGCGTCGCGGTCGGGTTGTCGAGCAGAAACCTAGCCGCACCGACGACCTCGATGAGGTTGTGCGGGGCCATGTTCGTGGCCATGCCGACCGCGATGCCGCTCGCCCCGTTGACGAGGAGGTTCGGGAACGCGGCCGGGAGCACCTCCGGCTGCGTCAGCTGGTTGTCGTAGTTCGGAACGAAGTTGACGACGTCCTCGTCGAGGTCGGCCGTCATCGCGCTGGCAGCGGGCGCGAGGCGCGCCTCGGTGTACCGAGCCGCGGCGGGGCCGTCGTCGAGTGAGCCGAAATTGCCGTGCCCGTCGATGAGCGGAACTCGCATGATGAACGACTGCGTCATGCGAACCATCGCGTCGTAGATCGACGAGTCACCGTGCGGGTGGAGCTTGCCCATCACCTCGCCGGTGACGCGGGCTGACTTCACGTGGCCCCGCTCCGGACGCAGTCCCATCTCGGTCATCTGGTAGAGGATGCGGCGCTGGACGGGCTTGAGTCCGTCGCGGGCGTCCGGGAGAGCACGGGAGTAGATGACCGAGTAGGCGTACTCGAGGAACGAGCTCTGCATCTCGTCGGCGACGTCGACGTCTTCGATTCGTTCGCCGGGGCCGTCGGAGCCGGACCCGCTGGATGCAGTCGTGTTGAGGGGAGTAGTCATAGGATTGCGACCATGCTACCGGCCACGAAAACGCACCGGTTCAGCCTCGCCGACGTTCTGCCGAGTTGCCTCGAATCCGTGCTGGGTCGTCCCGGATCGCTCGGCCTTCCCGCCGTCGACAAGGCCGTCGTGATCCTCGTCGACGGGATGGGGGCGCAGGCCCTCGCCGCCCGAGCCGGACACGCGAGGACCCTCGCCCCGCTGCTCAACCGCGGGTCGACCATCGGCGCCGGCTTCCCGACGACCACCGCGGCCGCTCTCGCGACCTTCACGACCGGCACCCAGCCCGGCGAGCACGGCCTCGTCGGGTACACGGCGCTGGATCCCGCCAACAACCGGGTGATCAACCAGCTGAGCGGTTGGGACAGCCGCCTCGATCCGGCCACCTGGCAGCGGATGCCCACCGTCTTCGAACGGGCGGCCGCCGAATCCGTCCCGAGTTTCGTCATCGCGACCGAGAAGCACCGCCGGTCGGGGTTCACGAAGGCCGTGCTACGCGGCGCGCAGTACCGCGGTGCCGAGGGCATCCCGGAGCGGATGGCCGCGGCGCGGGAAATCCTCGACGGGGCGGACCGTGCCATCGTCTACCTGTACATAGCCGAACTCGACAAGGTCGGCCATTCCGATGGCTGCGAGTCGCCCGAGTGGACGACTCAGCTCGAGGAGGTCGACGCGGCTGTGCGCGGCTTCGCCTCGGGCCTGCGCTCCCGCGAGGGGCTGCTGGTCACCGCCGACCACGGCGTACTCGACATCCCCGTGCACTCCCACGTGCTGTTCGGCGAGGACGCTGCGCTCGTGGACGGGGTGCGCTTCGTCGCGGGGGAGCCACGCTGCCTGCAGCTGCACCTGGAGCCGGACGCGTCGCCTGAGCTGCGCGCGGCGGTGCTCGAGACCTGGCGCGAGGCAGAGGGCGGCCGGTCCTGGGTGGCCTCACGCGACGAGGCGATCGCGGCCGGATGGTTCGGTCCGACCGTCGCCGCGGAGGTCGCCCCGCGGATCGGAGACATCATCGTCGCGGCACGCAAGAGCATCGCCTATTACGACACCAGAGCGCCCAATCAGAGCGGTCGGTCCATGGTGGGGCAGCACGGCTCGCTCTCCGCTGCCGAGACCGCTATCCCACTGCTCGGCTTCGGCGCCTACGCCCGCTAGGCGGGGTCGTCGTCCGAGCGGGCGCCGAACACGATCTCGTCCCAGCTGGGCATCGAGGCCCGGCCCTTTTTCGACGATGCCTTCGCCAGGCTCGCGAATGGCTGGGGCGCCGTGTCGGCAGGGCCGCGCACCCGACCGTCGTCGGCAGGCGCGTCGAACGGGTCGAACGGGATATCGACGAGGCGCACGTTGCTCGTGGACGGATGAGCCGCCCTCGTGTCCTCCTCGGTCCACGACGCGGCGCTCTCCCGCTCACCGCGACGTCGGCGGAGCGCGTCGAGGAGGTCGGATGTCTGGCTAGACGACGAGTCGTTCGCCGGAGCGCGATTGATGGCGGCGGCCGACACCTCGGGGGAGGATCCGGTGGCGCGGGCGAACGGGACTGGCTCGAAGTGGGAGCCGGACTCGTGGCCGGCGTCGCCGGTGCGCACATCGAAGGCGCCGCTGTCGAACCGCGAGGAGTCCGGTGCGCGTTCGTCGCCGTCGACGGCACGCAGGCGCGGGATGAGGCCGCCGGGCATCTCGCCCTGCTGGGACAGCGTGTTTGCCTCGGTGTTCATGGGAGCCAGCGCGGCCCGCTTCGGGTCGTAGTTCCAGCGGGCGTCGTGATCGATCTGGTCGGCCGTGAAAGCGAGCTTCACGACCCAGGCGCCATCCGGCTTCTTCCAGCTCGCCCAGCGCTCGCCCGTGGCCCCGAGGTCGTGAAGTCGCCCCCGGATCACCGAGCCGAACGTGGACCCCTGCTGCATGGGATCGGTGTCGATCGCGGTGTGCACCGCGATGTTGAGCGCCGACTCGATCACGAACTCGCGCTCGGCGAGCACGGGGCCCTCGAACTTGCGGATGTAGTCGATGTTTACACCGGTGACTGCCGCGACCTCTTCGGCCGACAGGCCCGACCGGATCTGGGCCTGAATCTCCCGGGGTGCGGGCTTGCGCGGGTTGCCGGGTGGCGGAATCGCTTCCCTGAGCTTCGAATGAAGCGTCTCGTTGACGGCGATTTTGAAGCGGGTGCCGTCGTTCGACGACACGAGAAGCGCACCGTTCTCGACACCGATGACTGTGAGGTCCTGCATGCGATTGACCTTTCGGGGTATATCGAACTAGGCCTAGGTTTGCACGCGATTGCCCCGTATCGCGGGAATACGCCGGGCGTGCCGCAAGTTGACCCGAAGGCACTCGTGAGGCACCGCGGCGGCGGTTTGCTATTCCCCATCAATTCATGCAAACTATGCCCGCCCATTTGAATTCACGTGGCAGAACAGAACTGGAAAAGGCATGGCAACGGACTACGACGCGCCCCGCAAGACCGACGACGACTCGGAGTCGATCGAGGCGCTGAAGGAGCGGGTCCCGGACAAGATGTCCGGCCAAGTCGACGTCGACGACTCGGACAACCCCGGAGGCTTCGAACTCCCCGGTGCCGACCTCTCGGACCTCGACCTCGACGTGGTGGTGCTCCCTCCCCAGGCTGACGAGTTCACCTGCATCAGCTGCTTCCTGGTGAAGCACCGGTCACAGATCGACCACACTGAGAAGCTCGGCGCCGTCTGCGCGGAGTGCACCTCCTAATACGCCCGCAGTCACGACGACCGCGTCGTCGGTGCGCGCCTCCACTGGCCCACGCAACGGTCAGGCCGCACCGCTCCTCGCCCGTTCGATCGCGTCGGCGAGGCGTGCAGGCCGTCTCGTCGAGACGAGCCAGTATGGTGCGGGGTCGGCCGGGTCGGTCACCGGGATCTTGACAACCGGTGACACCCACCCCCTGATGACGAGCCAGGCCCTCGCATCGAGGCGCTGGCCGCGCTCGAGGGTCGCCTCCTGCTTGTCGAAGGCCTCAGGCTCACCGGCGAGGCCGATCGGCAGCCGTGCCCGCCCGGCCGTTATCCGCGCGTCGGTCACCTCGATGACCGGCGATGTCGCGACGAGCGCCACCACGCATCCGGCATACAGAACGATGGCCGTCCACACCCCTGCCGTCGGATTGATCGGCAGGAAGACCAGCAGACTCGCGGGAATCACGAGTGCGGCCTGGAGGAAGACCCACGCCGAGGGCCACAGACGTTCACGATAGAGCTGCATGTTCCTATTCGATCAGATGTTCTGCACTACCCTCGTCACGTGCCCGAATACGTCGAAGTCCTGCTCAGCGCAGGCACACCCAATTTGCCGGCCCCGTCGTACGCCCACCCGGGAGACGCGGGTGCCGATCTCACCGCCGCCGAGGCGCTCACCCTCCAGCCGGGGGAGCGCGCGACGGTCGGCACCGGGGTGGCCATCGCGCTGCCGGACGGCTACGTCGGCCTCGTCGTCCCGCGCAGTGGCCTTGCCGCACTTCACGGCATCACGATCGTGAACAGCCCGGGGACCGTGGATGCCGGCTATCGCGGCGAGATCCGAGTGACGCTCCTCAACACCGACAGTTCGAAGGCGTATCCTGTCGAGATCGGCGACCGGATCGCGCAGCTCATCGTCATGCCGGTAACGAGGGCCCAGTTCGTACCGGTCACATCCCTTCCCGGCAGTGCGAGAGGCGAGAACGGCTTCGGATCGACCGGATACCGACGAAACGAACCAGGAGAACAGGCGTGAGTGATAACACCGCCATCGACGGCATCGGAAACAACGACGAGCGCGACATCGCCGTGTCGGGCGACGCGGACAACGGTCTCGACCACACGAAGTCGGCCCCGGAGGACCGGGGGGTGAATGGACCGCTCGATGAGAGCGAGGCCAACGCTGTGCGTCCCTACGTCGACCTGGGCGGGGTGAAGATCCTCCCGCGCGAGGGACTCCACCTTCGCCTCGAGGTCGAGGAGGGCAACAAGCGGGTGGTTGCCGTGGCGCTCGACTATGCCGGGTCGACCCTGCAGGTCCAGCCGTTCGCCGCGCCGAGGACGACCGGACTCTGGAACGAGATCCGGAGCCAGATCACCGAGCAGATCCAGAAGCAGGGCGGATCGACGAAGGAGGTCGATGGTCCATTCGGCCCGGAGCTCCTCGCCGAGATCCCGACCGTGCAGGCGGGCGGGGACGGCTCGATGCGCATCGCCAGGTTCATCGGCGTCGACGGCCCGCGCTGGTTCCTGCGCGGCGTCGTCGCGGGCAAGGGTGCCGTCGACGCGGAGGCCGCCGCGCAGGTCGAGGATCTGTTCCGCGGCGTCGTCGTGGTGCGTGGGTCCACGCCGATGCCCCCGCGCGACCTCATCCCACTGCACATCCCCAAGTCCGCGGCCGGCCAGACCACACCGACGCGCGAACCGGGAGAGTAACCGTGACGGAGCTCCAGGGCGGGCCCGAGGCGACCCGGCCCGACCCGATCGTGCCCGATCCCGCCGGGGCCCCGCCCTCACCCGAGCCCGTGAGCGAGCCGTCCCTGCGCGAGGCCCTCGGCTTCGCGGTGAGGAATGCGGGGATCGGGCAGGTCGCCCCCGGGGAGATGCCCACCGCCGCCTCGCTCCTCAAGGCCGTCGGGGGCGTGCGGGGCATCATCGAGGCGATCCTCCCGGCCCTCGGCTTCCTGGTGATCTACGCCGCCACCGAGAACCTCGCCGCCGCGGTGCTCGTGCCCGTCGCGATCGCGATCGGGTTCGTCGTGGTCAGGCTCATCTCCCGCTCGTCCGTGAACCAGGCCTTTGCCGGCGTTGGCGGTGTCGCCATCTCAGCAGGCCTCGCGCTGTTCACCGGCAAGCCGGAGGACAACTTCGTTCCAGGGCTCATCATCAACGCGGTCTCCCTTCTCGTGCTCGTCGTGAGCATCCTCGCGCGCCATCCCCTCATCGGGCTCATCGTCGGCGTGCTCAGCAACGACGGCCTCGAATGGCGGAACAACCCCGGGAAGATGCGCGTCCTGACGCTCGCGACAGTGCTCTGGTGCGGGCTGTTCCTGCTGCGGCTCGTCGCCGAGCTGCCCCTCTACTTCGCGGGCGAGGTCGAGCTGCTCGGCACCGTCAAGCTCGTGCTCGGCGTGCCGCTCTACGCGGTCATGCTCTGGGTGACCTGGATGCTGGTCCGAAGCGTGTACCGGCGGGAAAACGCCGCGGCATAGCGGCGGCGAGCTGTCGCCTGTGCCATAATGATTTATCTTGACGTCGAGATACTTTCGATGGCTCGCCCTCTGCGAGCGAACACCCGCGACACTTAGGCTTGCCTTGGTGGCACGCCCGCAGGTCGGCGGTCAGGATTAGCAGACGTCAGCAAGGGAGACTCGACATGTCCGCAATCAACAGCTTCGGTTCGAAGGACACGCTCACCGTCGGTGCGACCGATTATGAGGTGTTCCGGCTCGACAGCGTCGCCGGATCCGAGAAGCTCCCGTTCAGCCTGAAGGTGCTGCTCGAGAATCTGCTCCGCACCGAGGATGGCGCCAACGTGACCCGCTCCCAGATCGAGGCCCTCGGCAGCTGGGTTCCCACCGCCGACCCCGATACCGAGATCCAGTTCACCCCCGCCCGCGTGGTGATGCAGGACTTCACCGGTGTTCCCTGCATCGTCGACCTCGCGACCATGCGCGAGGCCGTCGCCGAGCTGGGCGGCGACCCCACGAAGATCAACCCGCTGGCACCCGCCGAGCTCGTCATCGACCACTCGGTCATCGCCGACCTGTACGGCACCGCCGACGCCCTCGAGCGCAACGTCGAGATCGAGTACCAGCGCAACGCGGAGCGCTACCAGTTCCTCCGCTGGGGCCAGACCGCCTTCGACGACTTCAAGGTCGTGCCGCCCGGAACCGGAATCGTGCACCAAGTCAACATCGAGTACCTCGCGAGGGTGACCTACACGCGCACCGTCAACGGCAAGCTCCAGGCCTACCCCGACACCTGCGTCGGCACCGACTCGCACACCACCATGGTGAACGGGCTCGGCGTGCTCGGCTGGGGCGTCGGCGGCATCGAGGCCGAGGCGGCCATGCTCGGCCAGCCCGTCTCGATGCTCATCCCGAAAGTCGTTGGCTTCAAGCTGGCCGGACAGATCCCCACGGGGGTCACCGCGACCGACGTCGTGCTCACCATCACCCAGATGCTGCGTAGGCACGGCGTCGTCGGCAAGTTCGTCGAATTCTACGGATCGGGCGTTGCCTCGGTGCCGCTCGCGAACCGCGCCACCATCGGAAACATGAGCCCGGAGTTCGGCTCCACCGCCGCGATGTTCCCGATCGACGACGTGACCCTCGACTACCTGCGCCTCACCGGCCGCGACGAGGAGCAGGTGCGCCTCGTCGAGGAGTACGCCAAGCTCCAGGCGCTCTGGCACGACCCCTCCACCGAGGCGACCTACAGCGAGTACATCGAACTCGACCTGTCGACCGTCGTGCCGTCCATCGCCGGACCGAAGCGCCCCCAGGACCGAGTCGAGCTCAGCCGCGCGAAGGACCAGTTCGAGATCGACCTCAACGACTACGCCGGTGTCACCCGCTCGCAGATCGACGCCGCGATCGAGGGCACGTTCCCGGCATCCGACCCGATCGGCTTCACCCCGGAGGACGAGTTCTCCGCGCACGCTCCGGCCCAGAACCATCACTCGAGCCACGCCCCATCGACGGCTTCGACCCCCACCCGCGTCACCCTCGAAGACGGCACCGGCTTCACACTCGACCACGGCGCCGTCGCGATCGCCGCGATCACCTCGTGCACCAACACCTCCAACCCCTCGGTCATGCTCGCGGCCGGCCTGCTGGCCCGCAACGCCAGCATGAAGGGCCTCAAGGTCAAGCCGTGGGTCAAGACCACGCTCGCCCCAGGGTCCAAGGTCGTCACCGACTACTACCAGAAGGCCGGCCTGACCAGCTACCTCGAGGACCTCGGCTTCTACACCGTCGGCTACGGCTGCACGACCTGCATCGGCAACTCCGGCCCGCTGCTCGACGAGATCTCCGCCGCGGTCAACGACAACGACCTCGCCGTCACCGCCGTACTCTCGGGCAACCGCAACTTCGAGGGCCGCATCAACCCCGATGTGAAGATGAACTACCTCGCGAGCCCGCCGCTGGTCATCGCCTACGCCCTCGCCGGGTCGATGAACTTCGACTTCGTGACCGATTCCCTCGGCACCGCGACCGACGGAACCGAGGTCTTCCTCAAGGACATCTGGCCCGACGCCGCCGAGGTGCAGCAGACGATCGACTCCGCGATCGACACCGAGATGTTCACCCACGAGTACGCGGGCGTCTTCGACGGCGACGAGCGCTGGCGTGCGCTGCCGACGCCGACCGGCCCGACGTTCGAGTGGGACGAGAATTCCACCTACGTGCGCAAACCCCCGTACTTCGACGGCATGACGATCGAGACGACCCCTGTCACCGACATCAGTGGCGCACGCGTGCTCGCGAAGCTGGGAGACTCGGTCACCACCGACCACATCAGCCCCGCCGGCAACATCAAGGCGGACAGCCCCGCCGGGCACTACCTCAACGAGCACGGCGTGGACCGGGCTGACTACAACTCCTACGGCTCCAGGCGCGGTAACCACGAGGTGATGATCCGCGGCACCTTCGCGAACATCCGGCTCAAGAACCAGCTCCTCGACGGCGTCGAGGGCGGCTACACGCGTGACTTCACGCAGCCCGACGCCCCGCAGGCGTTCATCTACGACGCCTCGGCGAACTACCAGGCTGCCGAGATCCCACTCGTGATCCTCGGCGGCAAGGAGTACGGTTCCGGATCGTCGCGGGACTGGGCGGCGAAGGGCACGAGCCTCCTCGGCGTCAAGGCCGTCATCACCGAGAGCTTCGAGCGGATCCACCGCTCCAACCTCATCGGCATGGGCGTCGTGCCGCTGCAGTTCCCGGCCGGAGAGACCTGGGCGTCGCTCGGCCTCGACGGCACCGAGACGATCAGCATCACGGGCATCGCCGAGCTCAACAACGGCACGACACCGCGCACCGTGCGCGTCGTCGCCGAGCCGAGCGCTCAGTCCCCGGCGGGCAAGCAGACGGTCGAGTTCGACGCGATCGTCCGCATCGACACACCCGGTGAAGCCGACTACTACCGCAACGGCGGGATCCTGCAGTACGTACTGCGGTCCCTCGTGTCCTGAAAGCTCCGAGCAAGCCGGAAGTAGACTCGACGCCATGACGCTCCTCGAGAAAATCTGCGGTCCTCGCGACCTCGATTCGCTATCGCCGGAGCAGCTTGTCGAGCTTGCCGCGGAGATCCGGACGTTTCTGGTTGGGGAGGTCTCCAAGACGGGGGGCCACCTCGGCCCCAACCTCGGTGTCGTCGAGCTGACGCTCGCGATCCACCGGGTGTTCGACTCGCCGAAGGACCCGATCGTCTTCGACACGGGACACCAGTCCTACGTGCACAAGCTACTCACGGGCCGGCAGGACTTCAGCCGGCTGCGTGAGCGCGGCGGACTCGCCGGCTATCCGCAGCGCTCCGAATCGGTGCACGACGTCGTGGAGAGCTCGCACGCGTCGAGCTCACTGTCCTGGGCGGACGGGATCTCCCGCTCGTTCACGATGACGGGGCAGAACGACCGCCATGTAGTCGCGATCGTCGGCGACGGTGCCCTCACCGGCGGCATGACCTGGGAGGCGCTCAACAACATCAGCGACGACAACAAGCGCAAGCTCGTGATCGTCGTCAACGACAACGGCCGCTCCTACGCGCCCACCATCGGCGGAATGGCGCGGTTCCTGAACACCGTGCGTACCAGGAGGTCGTACCGCAACCTCTACCTCTCGAGCCGCAGCCTGTTCGACCGGTTCGGCGCACCGGGGCAGGCGTTCTACCGCGGCGTGCGCGGAGGGCTTCACGGCTTCCTGTCGCGGTTCAGCAACAACGAGGCGCTCTACTCCAACCTCGACATCAAGTACATCGGTCCGATCCACGGCCACGATATCGCAGCGTTGCGTGAGGCTCTCGAGCAGGCGAAGAACTACGACGGCCCGGTGATCGTGCACGCCATCACCCAGAAGGGTCACGGCTACCAGCCCGCACGCCAGGACGACGCCGACCAGTTCCACGCCGTCGGCCAGATCGACCCGGAGACGGGCGAACCGATCGGCGCCCCCGGCACGGCATCCTGGACCTCCGTCTTCTCGGACGAGATCGTGAAGCTCGCCGACAAGGACGACACGATCGTGGGGATCACCGCCGCGATGCTGCGCCCTACCGGACTGCACAAGTTCGCCCAGAAGTACCCGGACCGGGTGCTCGATGTCGGCATCGCCGAACAGCACGCGGTGACCTCGGCGGCCGGGATGGCCTTCGGCGGGCTGCACCCCGTTGTCGCCCTGTACGCAACCTTCATCAACCGCGCGTTCGACCAGGTGCTCATGGACGTCGCCCTGCACAAGGCCGGCGTCACGTTCGTGCTCGACCGGGCCGGCGTCACCGGCCCGGACGGCCCCAGCCACCACGGCATGTGGGACCTCGCGATCCTGCAGGTTATCCCCGGCATCCGCCTGAGCGCCCCGCGGGACGCGTCGAGGCTGCGTGAGGAGCTCGGCGAGGCCGTCGCGGTCACCGACGGCCCGACCGTCGTGCGCTTCTCGAAGGGCAGCGTGGGCAACGAGTTCGACGCCGTCCGGCGCCTCGAGGACGGCGTCGACGTGCTGCGCGATGCGTCGCACAAGGATGTCCTGATCGTGACGGTCGGCCCGATGGCCGAGCTGGGCCTGCAGGTCGCGGAGCGGCTCGACGCGCAGGGCATCGGCGCCACCGTCGTCGACCCCCGGTGGGTGGTCCCGGTGCCGAAGAGCATCATCACCCTGGCGGCCGAGCACCGCATCGTCATCTCGATCGAGGACGGCATCCGCGTCGGGGGCGTGGGCACCCGCATCCGCCAGGACCTCCGCGCCGCCGGCGTCGACACCGCGGTGACCGAGCTCGGCCTTCCCGACCAGTTCATCGATCACGCCTCGCGCGCCGAGATCCTCGAGCAGTTCGGCCTGACGCCGCAAAAGATCGCGCGGGATGTCGTCGCGCAGGTGCTCGGGAGCAAGATTCCCGTCGCCCGGCCTCTGCCCAAGGCTGCCGCGGACGCCAGGCAGCTGAATCCGTCGTCGCTGAAGAACGAGTGAGCTGCGCCCGGGCACACTGCAGCGAACGGCACGAAAAGAGCCCCGCCCACCCAGCCTGACGGCCGGGAGGGCGGGGCTCTTCCGGGCTTCCGGGCTACTCCATGCCGCGGATCGGCGGAGTATGGAAGGTGCCGCCGAAGACGCGTTCCGACGCACCGACGCGGTCGAGGTACGGGGTCGCCCCGCCCATCTGGAACGGCCAGCCCGCCCCGAGGATGAGGCAGAGGTCGATGTCCTCCGGGGCCTCCACGACGCCGTCCTCGAGCATCCGGTGGATCTCGTCGGCGAGTCCGTCCTCGACCCGGCGCAGGATCTCCTCGCCCGTCATCGGCGACTTCCCACCCTTTACGATCGAGACGGCCTTCTTGTCGAAGCCCTTGATCTTGCCTTTCGCGTCGCGCTCGAAGATCTGTCCGTGCTCGGCGAGGGCGTGCAGGTTCTTACTTTCGAAGAACCGGTCGGGGAACGCGGCGTGGTGGGTGTCGAGCACGTGCGCCCCGACCTTGAGCCCGACGAGCTCGAGCAGCTCGAACGGCGTCATCGGCAGGCCGAACGGGGCGATCGCCCTGTCGACGATCTCGAAGGGCGTCCCCGTGTCGACCGCGTGCATCGCCTCGCCCAGGAGCTTGGCGAGGATGCGGTTGACGACGAAGCCGGGGGTGTCTGTCGTGATGACGGCGTTCTTGTACAGCTTCGCGGCGGTGACCATCGCCGTGCTGAGGGTCGCATCGTCGGTCGACGGGGCCCTGACGACCTCGACCAGCGGCATGACCGCGACGGGGTTGAAGAAGTGGAAGCCGACAAGGCGTTCCGGATGGGCAAGCTTCGCGCCGATCTGCTCGACCGATAGCGACGAGGTGTTCGTGGCGAGTACCGCGGTGTCGGACACGTGCTTCTCGATCTCGGCGAAGACGTCCTGCTTGACGCCGAGCTCCTCGAAGACCGCCTCGATGATCCAGTCCGCGTCGGCGAAGTCCGCCTTGTCGGTGGTGCCGGTCACCAGTGCCTTGAGCCGGTTCGACTCGTCGCGGTTGATCTTGCCCTTGCTTTCGAGCGTGTTGATCTCGCCGCGGATGTAGTCCACACCCTTGTCCACGCGGGCCTGGTCGAGGTCGGTGATCACGACGGGCACCTTGAGCCGGCGCACGAACAGCAGCGCGAACTGGCTGGCCATCAGGCCGGCGCCGATCACGCCGACCTTGGTGACCGGCTTCGCAAGCGCCTTGTCGGGGGCACCGGTCGGCCGCTTCGCGCGCTTCTGCACGAGATTGAAGGCGTAGATGCTCGCCCGGAACTGGTCTCCGGAGATCAGCTCGGCCAGCGCCTCGTCCTCGGCGGCGAAGCCGGTCGCCCTGTCGGTGTTCTTGGCCGCCTTGATGAGGTCGAGCGCCTTGTACGGCGACTGGGCGACCGTGCCGATGCGGCTCTCCAGCATCTTGCGGGCGATCCCGACAGCCGCATCCCACTTCACGGCGCGTTCCAGCTTGCCGGGCACGTTCGGGCGCTTCACGACGACCGAGCCTGAGATCACCCCATCCGCGAACTTCAGTGAGTCCTCGAGGAAGTTGCCCGAGTCGAAGATCGCGTCGGCGATACCGAGTTCGAACGCCTCCTCGCCCTTTAGCGTTCTGTTGTTCTTGAGGGGGTTCTCGATGATGACCTTGAGAGCATTCTCGATGCCGATGAGGTTCGGCAGGATCCACGCTCCTCCCCAGCCGGGAATGATTCCGAGGAACACCTCGGGGAGGGCCACGGCAGGGACGCCGCGGTCGATCGTGCGGTAGTTCGCGTTGAGGGCCACCTCGAGGCCGCCGCCGAGCGCGAGCCCGTTGATGAACACGAAGGTGGGCACGCCGAGATCGTCGAGCTTGCCGAGAACCTCGTGGCCGAGCTGGGCGAGCTGCTTCGCGACCGCCGTACTCGGGATCTCGCTGACCTTGCTGAGGTCGGCGCCCGCGGCCAGGATGAACGGCTTGCCGGTGATGGCGACGCCTGCGATCTCGCCGTTCGCTGCGCGGTCGCGCTGGGCGTCGAGCACGGAGCCGAGTTCCATGAGCGTCACGGGACCGAGCGTGTTCGGCCTGGTGTGGTCGCGGTCGTTGTCGAGCGTGATGAGGGCGATGGTGGCGCCGCTGGCGAGCCGAACGTCGCGCACGTAGGAGTGCGTCACGACCTCGTCGCCGGACAGGGCGGTGAGGTCTCCGTATGCGGTAGCGATGGTCATCTACTTTCCCTTCCGTGGGTTGCGCTTGCCGGTGTAGTGCGGGTTCTCCCAGATGACGGATCCGCCCTGGCCGAGGCCGATGCACATGGCGGTGAGCCCGTAGCGCACCTCGGGGTGCTCGGCGAACTGCGCCGCCAGCTGGATCATCAGCCGGACGCCGGACGAGGCGAGCGGATGCCCGACAGCGATCGCGCCGCCCCACTGGTTGACCCGCGGGTCCTCGTCGTCGATGCCGAAGTGGTCCAGGAGCGACAGCACCTGAATCGCGAAGGCCTCGTTGAGCTCGAACAGTCCGATGTCGTTGATCGTGAGTCCCGCCTTGCGGAGGGCCTTCTCGGTCGAGGGGACCGGTCCGATTCCCATGATCTCGGGCTCGACGCCGGCGAACGCGAAGCTCACGAGCCGCATCTTCCCGGTCAGGCCGAGTTCCTTCGCCGCGTCGGCGCTCGCGAGCAGGCTCGCGGTCGCACCGTCGTTGAGTCCGGACGAGTTGCCGGCGGTCACGCGTCCGTGCGGGCGGAACGGCGTGCGCAGGGCGGCGAGGCCCTCGAGCGTCGTCTCGGGGCGTGGGGCCTCGTCGACCGTGGCCAGACCCCAGCCGCTCGCGCTGCGGGTCGCGACGGGGATGAGGTCGGGCTGGATCTTGCCGTCAAGATAGGCCTGGGTGGTCTTCTGCTGGCTCCCGAGGGCGAATCGGTCGGCGCGCTCCTTGGTCAGGTGCGGGAAGCGGTCGTGGATGCGCTCGGCCGTGTTTCCCATGTTGAGGGCCTCGGCGTTGACGAGCTTCTCCGACTGGAACCGCGGGTTCGGGTCGACGCCCGAGCCCATCGGGTGCCGACCCATGTGCTCGACTCCGCCGGCGATGACGAGGTCATAGGCGCCGAAGGCGATCCCTCCGGCGGTCGCGGTCACGGCGGTCATCGCCCCGGCGCACATGCGGTCGATGGCGTAGCCGGGAACCGAGCGGGGCAGGCCCGCGAGGATGGATGCCGTGCGGCCCAGGGTCAGGCCCTGGTCGCCGGTCTGGGTGGTCGCGGCGATGGCGACTTCGTCGATCCGGTCTTTCGGAACGTTCGGGTTGCGCTCGAGCAACCCGATGATTGCCTTGACGACGAGGTCGTCGGCCCTCGTCTGCCAGTACATTCCCTTTTCGCCAGCTCGACCGAACGGGGTGCGCACCCCGTCGACAAACACGACTTCAGCTCTCTCGGCCACAATGCCTCCAACTCAGGTACGGATACTCACGAGCGTAGGCGGGGCGAAAAGGGCAAAGGAATCCTTTGACTGTTCCTACGACTCGGCGTGCCCGGGTTCGACGCTGTTTTGGCCAGCATCCACAAAGGCATTGAGGATTACCTGTGCGGTTGCGTCAATCTGCCACTGGCGTGCGCCGAGTTCGCGCATGGCCTGCTGCAGTGCGGCGAGCTCGAGCGGAGCGGGCGGCGACCAGGCCAGCCGGCGCAGCGTCTCGGGCAGGAGGAGGTTCTCGACGGGAACGTCGAGCAGCACCGACACGTCGGCGATCGCGGCCTTGGAGATCTTCAGGCGCTTGTCGGCCGGGGGATTGCGATCCGACCAGACCCGCGCGGGCGGCACGGCGTCGCTGGCGACGTGGAGGGGCGGCAGGTCGGTGGACGCCTTGCCGGCTTCGATCGCCTCCCACCACCTGCCGAGCTCGGAGCGGCTGGCCCTGCCGTTGAACTCGCGCAGCGCGGCGAGGTCCCGCTTGGACTCCGGCAGGGTGCGCGCCGCGGCGACGACGGAGGAATCCGGCACGAGCCGTCCCGGCGAGGTGTCGATCTCGCGAGCGAAGGCATCTCGCGCGTGCCAGAGTTGCCGGGCTACGGCGAGGTTGAGCGCGCCGCGCACGGTGCTCAGCCCGGTCAGTCGGCGCCAGGCATCCGTCTTCACGGGCTTCACCTCGCGGGTGAGCACCGCAGCGAACTCCTGCTCCGCAATTCCCGTCTTTCGCTGTTCCTGCAGCACCCGCCCCATGGCGTCGCGCAGGTCGACGAGCAGTTCCACGTCGAGAGCGGCATAGACGAGCCACGATTGGGGGAGCGGCCTCGTCGACCAGTCGGCCGCCGAGTGCTCCTTGGCGAGATGGATGCCGAGAAGGCTCTCCACCACGGTTCCGAGCCCGACCCGCGGCAGCCCCGCGAGTCGCGCGCCCAGTTCGGTGTCGAAGATCCTGGTCGGGTCGAGGCCGACCTCCCGCAGGCAGGCGAGGTCCTGGCTCGCGGCGTGCAGCACCCATTCGTCCTCGTGGATCGCGGCGTTGAGCTCCTCGAAGGAGCCGATCGCCGGGGGGTCGAAGAGGAAGATCCCGGCGCCGCGCCGGAACACCTGGATCAGGTAGGCGCGCTGGGAGTAGCGGAATCCGGATGCCCGCTCCGCGTCAATGGCGATGGGCCCGTGCCCGCCGGCGAGTGTCTCGACGGCGGCAAGGTACTCCTCACGGGTGTCGATCACGCTCATGAGGGCGTGCGGATCCACCGCGTCTTCCTCTGCCGGGGAAGGCGGTGTGTTCTGAGCGGCGTTACTCACGCCCTGCTCGACGTGACGACAACATGGTCACTCCTTCACTGCTCGGCGGAAGGCCCGCCAACATGCACAATAGCTCCCCCCAGCCTTCCACATGAGCGGCGATGTCGGTGCCCTGCGGTGTCCACGAGGCACGCAATTCCAGCTGGGCACCGTCTCCCTGCCCGGCGAGTTCCCCGTATCCGCTCGACAGGATCTTCGTCGCGGTGCCCGAAAGCAAGTGGTAGCGGGCCCCGCGGGCCGCGAGTGCGTCGACGAGCCACGACCAGGCGACGTCCGCGAGGAACGGGTCGACGCCGATGTCGGTCTCGAGCGGCGCCTGCGCGAAGCAGACGATGCGGAACTCCCCATCCCAGCCCTGCTGGCCCTCGGGGTCGTGCAGCAGGATGAACCGTCCGGTGCCCAGATCCGAGTCGCCCTCGTGGCGTGCCGGGGTGACGTCCGCGGCGAACGCCGCGGAGAACGGGGCGACTCCCGAGGGCGCCGTGATCTCGGTGATCGCCAGCTCTGTTCGCAGGACCGACCGGCGAATCGACTCGAGCGCCGAGGCGAACGCGGGTGGGGCCGAGGCTCCGGAGACAGTTTCGGGCACGAGTGAAGATTAGAGTTTGTGGGTGGCAGAATCCGGAAGGCACGCCGACAGCCGGCCCCCGTGGTGGAGCATCGTGATCTTCTCGGCGTCGTCTCTCGCCGCGATGAGCGGCGCCATCACGGCGCTCGTGGCTCTGCGCGCGGCTCGGCTCGTCGTGACGCCGCCGAGGAACCGCACCGACGACGTGCCGATCCTCGAGGTCGATGCGCAGGCGCGCACAGTGACCCTCGGCCGAACCGCCGACTCCGCGTCGCCCGGCCGCTACGGCCTCTGGTTCTCCCGCGACTCCGGGCACGCGAGGCTCGGTGAGGTCTCGACCGAGACCGATGGAACGGTCACCCGTGAGCTCCTCGGTGTGGACTTCGTCGAACTGCAGCCCGGCACGAGGGGCCGGTTCAGCGGATGGTTCTTCCTGACCCCCCGGGACTTGGGCGTCGACCACGAAAGCGTGAGCCTTGGGACGACGCTCGGCCCGGCGCCGGCCTGGGTCATCCTCGCGGACAGGGGACAACACAACCCGGTTCCGACGAAGTGGGCGGTGCTCGTGCACGGGCGCGGTGTGACCCGCTCGGAGACGCTGCGCTGCGTCGGCGTGTTCCGCGAAGCCGGGTACAACTGTGTGCTCGTCTCCTGGCGCAACGACGGCGACGCGCCCGCGAGCGCCGACCGCCGTTACCCCCTCGGCGCGACCGAGTGGCTCGATGTGGAGGCGGGCATCCGCTACGCCCACGACGAGCGCGGCGCGACCGACGTCGTCCTCGTGGGGTTCTCGATGGGCGGCGCCGCGGTGCTGCAGGCGGCGGCGAACTCGGAGCTGTCCACCCTCGTGCGCGGGATCGTGCTCGAGTCGCCCGTCGTCGACTGGGCACCCACCCTGCTCTTCCAAGCCAGGGCGATGCGGGTTCCGTACCTCGTGCAGCGCGCGGCCATCGCCCTCCTCGGCAGCCGGCGCGCCCACCGGCTCACCGGGCTACGGGCCGCGATCGACTTCCGGATGCTGGACTTCGTGCTGCGCAGCGACGAGCTGACCGTGCCCATTTTGCTGATGCACAGCGACGACGACGGCTACGTTCCGCCGACCGCATCACGGGCGCTCGCGCACGCGCGGCCCGACATCGTGACATTCCACCGGTGGACGGGAGCGCGGCACGCACGCCTGTGGAACTACGACCCGGTGCGATTCACGGCCCAGATCGGCCAGTGGCTGGCTATCCTGCCGCTGGGCGGAGGAGTCGCCACCTCGCGTACAGGCCGCTCGCATCGTCCACCAGGAGCTGACTGAGCTCGAGCCGCCGATCGGCACCGACGGCTTCGCCGAGGAGGGGGAGTTGGGCGGTCGTGATGACCGGTCCGGTCGACAGGCAGAGCTCATCGACGACGTCGGCGTTGATCAGCTGCCCGGCGAGGCTCGGGCCACCCTCGCAGACGATGTGGGCGAGTCCGCGGCCGCGCAACTGCTCGATGACGGTGGCGGGGGCGATGCATCCGCCGACATCGTCGACCACGATGATCTCAGCGGCGACGCCGTCGAGCGTGGCCTCTACCCGAGCCACTGCGGCCGCGGGGCAGATCACGAGCAGCCGGCCGGGTTCGACGTCGCCGCGCACCTTATGCCCGGCGAGGTCACCGGTGCCGGTCAGGACGGCGAGGCGGGAGCTTCTCGGGAGGTGGTAGCCCTCCGCCCTGACGCTCGCGGCCCCGACGAGCACGACGTCGGCGAGCGAGCGGATGACCCGGAGGATCATCCGGTCGGCCCTGTTCGTGAGCGAGTCGGACGTGCCGTCGCCTCCGGCGGCACTCCCGTTCACGCTCACGACGAGGTTGAGGCGCAGCCACTCGGGCTTGGGCGGGGCGTAGAGCGCGGCGAGAGCCTGCAGCGCGCGGTCCTCGCCGAGTTCGATTCGTTCCGCGTCCACGGCGGACGGGACCACCCTGGTGAGGATCACGCCGCGATTTTCGCGCGAATCTGTCGCTTCGAGCGGGAGAGCAGGGCGTTCATCCCGCGCAATCGGAGCGGGCTCACGGCATCCGTCAGGCCGATCGTCTGCGGGAAGTCGTCCGGAACGTCCAGCACCTCGCCGGCGCTGAGGCCCGAGAGCCCCTGCACGAGAATCGAGGCGAACCCGCGCGTGGTCGGCGCCTCTTTCGGCGCGGTCGCGTGCAAGTGCACGGTTCCGTCGTCGCCGACCTCGACGAAGATGAACACCGGCGCCTGGCACTCCTCGACCCGCTCGAGGAGATCCGGGTGGTCGGCGAACTGGGCGGGGAGCTCCGGCAGCTCGTTGGCGAACTCGAGGAGCAGTACCAGCCGGTCGGACTGGTCGAGCTCGAGGAAGTCGTCGCGGATTTGCGCGAGGGACTGCGGTAGTTCGGTCATCCGGTCCATTATCCCTTGCGCTGGGGAACCTCGCCCGGCTCGCTGCCGCGCACAATCGGCACCCGCACGGCGCTGCCCCACTCCGTCCAGGACCCATCGTAGTTGCGCACGTTCTCGAAGCCGAGCAGGTGGGTGAGCACGAACCAGGTGTGCGCCGACCGCTCGCCGATCCGGCAGTACGCGATGACCCGGTCGCCGTCGCTGAGCCCGGCCTCGCCGCGGTAGAGCGCGTCAAGTGCCGGCGCGCGCCGGAACGTGCCGTCGCCCGCGGCCGCCTTGCCCCAGGGCACGTTGTGCGCGCTGGGGATGTGGCCGGCGCGCAGGGCTCCCTCATCGGGGTAGGCGGGAGCGGTGGTGCGCTCCCCGCTGAACTCTTCGGGCGAGCGCACGTCGATGAGCGGCTCGCCGAGGTGCGCGAGCACGTCGTCCTTGTAGGCACGGATGGACCTGTCGTCACGCTCGACGACGGGGTAGTCGACGGCGACCGGGCGTGGTCGCTCTGTCGTGTACTCGCGGCCCTCGGCCTCCCACTTCGCTCGGCCTCCGTCGAGCAGGCGCACGTCGGCGTGGCCGAAGAGCGTGAACACCCAGAGGGCGTAGGCGGCCCACCAGTTGTTCTTGTCGCCGTAGATCACGACGGTCGTATCGCGGGTGATGCCGCGCGCCCCGAGGAGCTTCGCGAAGGCGGCGCCGTCGATGTAGTCCCGCTCGACAGGATCGTTGAGGTCGGTGTGCCAGTCGATCTTGACCGCACCGGGGATGTGGCCGGTCTCGTACAGCAGGACGTCCTCATCCGATTCGACCACCACGAGGCCGGGGGAGGAGAGGCGCTCCTGGAGCCAGCCGGTCGAGACGAGCCGCTCGGGATGGGCGTAGCCGATGAATTCCTCGGATGAATCGACCTCGATGGCCATCTGAACCTCCTGTTAGCGCGGGCTCGCCGGCGCGACGCCGACATCTCCAAGGTTAGGCTGGTCCGACCACGAGATTGACCATCCGCGACCAAGGTGAGGCCGAAAGAATTGTCCGCTGACCCGGTGCGCGTTTCGAACAGGCTCGTCGACCGGCGGCCCACTATCAGCGGGGCGCAGATCATCGCGCACCTGGTGCCGCCGCGCCAGTTCGTGAGCGCCACAATCGACTCCTACCGCCCCGACCCGGATTACGTGTCCCAGACCGAGGCAGTCGGGGCGGTCGACCTGTTCTCGTCGGTCTGGACCGTGGGGCCGAGCGGTGGCTTCTTCCGGCGCAAGCGCACTCCCGCAGCGCTCCCCGGGATCTACTTCGACGGCGGCTTCGGCGTCGGGAAGACCCACCTGCTCGCGGCGCTCTGGCACCGCGCGCCCGGGCGCAAGTACTTCGGCACCTTCATCGAGTACACGGCGCTGGTCGGCGCGCTCGGCTACGCCGAGACCATCGCCCTGCTGCGCGGGGCGTCCCTCGTCTGCATCGACGAGTTCGAGCTCGACGACCCGGGCGACACGCGCCTGATGTCCCGCCTGCTCTCCGAGCTCGTGCACAGCGGCACCCGCATCGCAGCGACCTCGAACACGCCCCCCAATGCCCTCGGCGAGGGCCGGTTCGCCGCAGTCGACTTTCTGCGCGAGATCGATGCTCTCGCCGCGAAGTTCAGGACCATCAGGATCGACGGGCTCGACTTCCGCCGTCGCACGGTCTCCGGGCATGCGGGCACGGTGCCGGACGGCGAGGTCGAAGACGCGATCGGGGCGATCGCCGGCACCACGACGATCGACGACTTCGAGGAGGTCGTCGAGCATCTCGCGACCGTGCACCCGTCCCGCTACGTGACTCTCGTCGAGGGCCTGTCCGCCGTCGCCTTCCGCAATGTGCGCCAGTTCACGAGCCAGACGGATGCCCTGCGGTTCGTCGCGTTCGTCGACCGGCTCTACGACGCCCAGGTACGCATCGTCGGCACCGGCCTGCCGCTCGACGAGGTGTTCGCCGAGGACATGCTCGCGGGCGGCTACCGCAAGAAGTACCTGCGTTCGATGAGCCGCCTCATCGCGCTCACGTCGTCGGACTGAGCCACCGAACTCCGCCGGGTCGAGCCGCGCACTCGAACCCGGGGCCGTTTCGTGGTGCCTCGAAACACGATCTTAACGCGCCACCGGCGCGCGTAACAGGCTCGAAACACGGCGGGGCCACTGACGAAACCTACTCCCGAGAAACTGTCCTCGTACCCGAGCTGGCTCGGTGCCGGCGCTGGCCCCTCTCCAGGAGGTCGGTCGACCTTCAGTCTTCGAATACCTAAGAGAGGTTCACGATGGATCAAGGCAACACGGCCTTCCTGCTTATCTGCGCGGCGCTTGTGCTGTTGATGACGCCCGGTCTGGCGTTCTTCTATGGTGGCCTCGTCAAGGCAAAGAGCGTCATCAGCATGATGATGATGAGTTTCGGGGCCCTCGGCCTCATCGGGGTCCTCTGGGTCCTCTACGGCTACGCGATCACCTTCGCCAACGGTGGAACCGAGGGTTTCCTCGGAATCGACGGATTCCTCGGGGTCGACACGGCGAACCTCGGTCTGAACGGCCTCCTCGAGACGCCGGAGGGGGCGGCGTTCCCGCCCATCGCCTTCGCGGCCTTCCAGGCGACGTTCGCCATCATCACCGTCGCGCTCATCTCCGGCGCGATCGCCGACCGGGCCAAGTTCGGCGCCTGGATGATCTTCGCCGGCATCTGGGCCACCGTCGTCTACTTCCCCGTCGCCAGCTGGGTGTTCAACTTCAGCCTCGCCGAGGACGGATCGTTCAGCGACGGCGGGTGGATTACCTACGGCATGCAGGAGGTCTTCGGCCTCGGCGCGATCGACTTCGCCGGTGGAACGGCTGTGCACATCAACGCGGGCGCCGCGGCCCTCGCGCTCGCCCTCGTACTGGGCAAGCGCGTCGGCTTCGCCAAGGGAGCCCATGTGCCTCACAACCCGCCGTTCGTGCTGCTCGGCGCCGGCCTCCTCTGGTTCGGCTGGTTCGGATTCAACGCCGGCTCCGAGCTCGCAGCCGACGGCGTTGCCGCCCTCGCCTTCCTCAACACGATCGCCGCCCCGGCGGCCGCGCTGCTGGCCTGGCTCGTCGTCGAGAAGATCCGCGACGGCAAGCCGACCTCGGTCGGTGCCGCTTCCGGAGCCGTCGCCGGCCTCGTCGCGATCACCCCGGCCTGCGCCTCGATCCACCCGATCTGGGCGATCCTGCTCGGCTTCATCGCCGGTGCCGTCTGTGCACTCGCGATCGACCTGAAGTTCAAGCTCGGCTTCGACGACTCACTCGACGTCGTGGGCATCCACCTCGTCGGTGGCCTCATCGGAACCCTCTACCTGGGATTCTTCGCCAACGGAACCGGCCTCTTCATGGGCGGCGACGGAACGCAGCTCCTGGTGCAGGCGATTGCGGCCTTCTCGGTGATGGCCTTCTCCTTCACGCTGGCCTTCGTCATCGGCCTCGCTATCGAGAAGACGATCGGATTCCGCATCAGGAATGAGGATGAGCTCGCCGGCGTCGACACCGTGGTTCACGGAGAAGAGGGCTACGTGCTCGCCGAAACGAGGTAGCGGCACCAGCACACACCACTGGGGTGCCGCCTTCCGGGGCGGCACCCCTCCCTGCGTTGCGGCCAGCTGGATCACCAGCGCACCCCTACGCTGGTCACTGGAGGCGACGTGATCATCGAGGTATCCCCGCTCACCCTGGTCGCGACGATCGCCATCGCCGGACTCGGCCCGGCGATCACCGCGCTCACCGACGCCTGGCAGGGAGCCGCCGGCATCCGCTCGCTCGCGGCGGGCGCCGCGCACTCCGTGGCCGGCTGGCTGGGCTGGCTGGCCCTGGCCGGGATCCTCCGGCCCGACATCGCCC
>JAJAZI010000129.1 GCA_026785785.1 Microbacteriaceae bacterium | reverse complement strand
TCCGGCGCCGGCCGCCGCGTTGAGCGCGTCGGTGAGGTCGGAGAGCGCCTGGTCGCGGTTCTTGCCGAAGGCGGCCGAGTTCTCGATCTCCTGCAGGCCGACGACGTCGGCATCCAGCGCGTTGATTGCGGTGACGATCTTCGCCTGCTGGCGCTGCAGGTCCTCTTCCTCCGCGGCACCGCGCGCGTTGCACCCGCGGTTCACCGTGACGGGGTCGCCCGTGCGGTCGGTGTAGTAGGTGCAGCCGATCAGCTCGTCGCCCGTGGTGGAGAAGTAGTTGAGCACGTTGAAGGTGGCGAAGGTGATGTCGCCGCCGACGTCGTCCGGCGCGGCGGTGCGGGTGTTCTCGAAGGTCGCAGGCTGCACGGCCGTGGCATTCGCGGCCGTCAGCTGCTGCGTCGGCTGGAAGCTCCAGGCTTTGAAGCGGTAGTCGAGCACGACCGGGGTGACGAAGGTCACCGCTGCCCCGATGCGCACCGGGTTCTCCAGCGACAGGTACGGGAGCGGGATGCCCTTGTTCGCGGTGTTGCTGAAGTTGGTCGTCGATCCGTCGTCGAGGGTGACGAGGGCGGCCTGGTTCGCGGCGAGCATCGCCGTGTACTCGGCGCTGCCGGGCTCGACGACCGAGGTGGGCTGCACGAGGGGTGTGTCGCCGGCGGTGAGGACGACCGAACCGAAGAAGTTCGTGTCGTAGTTGTCGGTGACGGTGTAGTCACCGGCCGGGGCGAGCAGCATGCCCTCGAGCGACTCGCGCTGCACGGCGTCGGAGGTGAGCGCAACGTCAGCCGGCACGGGCGCCACGACGGCGTCGCCCAGCACGGTGAGTCCGCCGGCGGGCACGGAGAGCTGGGTGAGGCCGAAGAACTCGTCCACCTCGCCGGTGACCTCGACGAAGCTGCCGATCGCCGCCTGCACGACGGTGGCCGGGGAGGAGACGAAGATGCCGTCGGATGCCGCGCCGAGCTGGGTGCCGGTGCCTGCGGTCTGAAGGTAGTAGCCGTCGAATCCGCCGGTCGGGAAGCTCGCCGTGACGACGCCCCTGGTCTTCGCGATCGTGCCGTCGAATGTGCTGGCCGCGCCCGTTCCCTGGATCTCGGCGATCGTGCGGGCGGTGACGACAGGCACTTCGGGATCGGGGTCCGGGTCGGGACCGGTGCCAGCGGAGTTCCTCGGGGTCGGGGCGGCGGTAGCGAAGTCGGCCGAGTTGACGTCGGTGTCGATGCCGCTCGTGCGGTTGAGCGAGAGGATGACGGATGCGACGCTCGCACCGGTCGTCTCGAAGGTGTTCGAGCTGCCGAAGCCGAGCAGGTCGATGACCGCCGGGTCGCCAACGAGGGAGCCAACCGGGGGCGCGGTGAGCGGCGTCGCTTGGTTCGCGAGGAAGAAGGTGCCGCCGCCCGCTGCCCAGGACGCGCCGGTCGATGCATCCGCGGTAGGAAGGGTCGCGCCGTTCGCTGCGTTGCTGCTGCCCTGCACGAGGTAATGCCCGCCCGCGGCGATCGAGCCGGTGAGCGGCACGACGTTCGAGGGGTTCATGCTGCCGCCCGCCGAGCGGTACTGCAGGCTCGTGCCGTCAAGGTTGATCGCGGCGTTCGTCGGGTTGTACAGCTCGACGAACTTGTTGAGGTACGTCGCGCCGCTGCTGCCGCCACTGATGTACGCCTCATTGATGACGACGCCGGTGCCGGCCGTGTTGGCGATGGCGGGGGCCGCAGCCAGCGGTGCGGCTACGAGGGCAAGTCCGAGGAGGGCCGCCAGGCCCATTCTCGATCGCTTGTGAACAGGCATGTACAGGTTCCTCCATCGGACAAACGGACGCGTGAAATTTCACCTAAGTCAACAAATGTGTCTCTGAGGTGAATTAACGTCGCCCGACACCCAAACGGGGGGTAATCGTTACAAAGTCTTCAGTTCTTGCCGTGCGGGCTCAGTCGAGCAGGTCGTGCCGCACGATAATGGCCTCGCGGTCGGGGCCGACGCCGATCGCCGAGATGCGCGATCCGCTCATGGCCTCGACCGCGAGCACGTAGGACTGCGCGTTGGCGGGCAGGTCCTCGAAACGGCGGATGCCGGTGAGATCCTCGCTCCAGCCGGTGAACTCCTCGTAGATCGGCACGGCGTGGTGGAAGTCCGACTGGGACACCGGCACCTCCTCCACGCGCACGCCGTCGACCTCGTAGGCGACACAGACGGGGATGGTGGCGAGTCCGGTGAGCACGTCGAGCTTGGTCATCACGAAGTCGGTCACGCCGTTGATGCGGGCCGAGTAGCGCGCGATCGGGGCGTCGTACCAGCCGGTGCGGCGGGGCCGTCCGGTGGTCGTGCCGAACTCGAATCCGGCCGAGCGCAAGAACTCACCCGACTCGTCGAACAGCTCGGTGGGGAACGGGCCGGCGCCGACGCGGGTCGTGTACGCCTTGACGATGCCGATGACGCGCTCGATGCGGCCCGGTCCGATGCCCGACCCGGTGGAGGCGCCGCCCGCGGTCGAGTTGCTCGAGGTGACGAAGGGGTAGGTGCCGTGGTCGACGTCGAGCATCGTGGCCTGGCCGCCCTCGAACAGCACGATCTTGCCGTCGTCGAGGGCGCGGTTGAGCTCGAGGGCGGTGTCACCGACCATCGGGCGCAGCCGCTCCGCATAGGAGAGCAGGTTCTCCACGATCTCGTCGACCATGATCGCGCGGCGGTTGTAGACCTTCACGAGCAGGTGGTTCTTCTGGTCGAGGGCCGCCTCGACCTTCTGCCGCAGGATGTTCTCGTCGAACAGGTCCTGGATGCGCAGGCCGACCCGGTTGATCTTGTCGGCGTAGGCGGGTCCGATGCCGCGGCCGGTCGTGCCGATCTGCTTCTTGCCGAGGAAGCGCTCAGTGACCTTGTCGAGGGTGCGGTGGTACTGCGTGATGATGTGCGCGTTGGCGCTCACCCGCAGCTTGGAGACATCCACCCCGCGCGCGGTTAGCGCCTCGAGCTCGTCGAAGAGCACCTCGATGTCGATGACGACGCCGTTCGAGATGACCGGGATGACCCCGTCGGTGAGGATGCCGGACGGCAGCAGGTGCAGCGCATACTTCTGGTTGCCGATCACGACCGTGTGGCCGGCGTTGTTGCCGCCGTTGAACTTGACGACGTAGTCGATGCGGCTCCCGAGCAGGTCGGTGGCCTTACCCTTGCCCTCGTCGCCCCACTGGGCTCCGATGATCACGATTGCTGGCACGAGGGATCCCTTTCGAAGAGATGAACTGGGGATTACACCTCAGTCTATCGGCGGTGCCACGCGCGCCCCGCCGGAGCACTCACAGGAGTCACACGCCGGTGTGCACGACCATTTTTCCGGTGTTCTCGCCGCGCAGCAGGCCGAAGAACGCCTCGAGCGTGTTGTCGATGCCGTCGACGATCGTCTCGTCGGAGACCATCTGTCCGGATGCGAGCAGCGGGCCGACCTCCGCGGCGAATGCGGACGCGTGCTGCTGGTAGTTGCCGATCGTGAAGCCCTCGAGTCGCAGCCCCTTGGTCGTGACCATCCACAGGTTGCGCGGGCCGGACGGGGCTCCCTTCTCGTTATAGACCGAAATCGCGCCGCACAGAGCCGCCCGGCCGCCGTCGTTGAACGAGTAGAGGGCCGCCTCGAGGTGTTCGCCGCCGACGTTGTCGAAGTAGACGTCGATGCCGTCGGGGGCGGCGGCCGCGAGCTGCCCGGCGATGTCGCCGTTCTTGTAGTTGAACGCCGCGTCGAAGCCGTACTTGCCGGTCAGCAGCGCCACCTTCTCGTCGGAGCCCGCGCTGCCGATCACGCGCGTCGCGCCGTGCAGTCGGGCGAGCTGGCCGACCGCCGACCCGACGGCGCCGGCAGCGCCCGACACGAATACGGTGTCGCCCGGCTTCATGTCCGCGATCACCAGCAGTCCGACCCACGCGGTCAGGCTCGTCATGCCGAGGGCGCCGAGGAAGGCGGACGACGACACTCCGGGCAGCTCCGCCGTGGGGGTGAACGCCGCGGCGTCGGCTTGGGCGAGATCTCGCCAGCCGAGGAAGTGGCGCACCAGGGCGCCGACGGCGAGCGTGTCGGAGCGGGATTCGACGACCCGGCCGACCGCGCCGCCGGTCATCGTCTCGCCCAGCACGTAAGGCGGGGTGTACGACTTGACGTCGTTCATGCGCCCGCGCATGTAGGGGTCGACCGAGACGAACTCGTTGCGCACCCGCACCTCGCCGTCGGCGAGCGGGGGCAGCTCGATCCTGGCGAGGCGGAAGTCGTCGGCGACCGGCCAGCCGGAGGGGCGCCGGACCAGCTGCCACTGGCGGCTGACGGCTGAGCCGGACGAGACGGGGGCATGCTGGTCTGTTGTGGTCATGCCGTGAGCCTATTATCTTGCACATCTTTGTGCAAGATAATAGGCTGCGATCATGGCCTCCGTTCCCCGCCCCGCACCACGACAGGTTCGCCGCGACGCGCTGCTCAACCGGCTGTCTATCCTGCAGGCGGCTGTGAGTGTGCTGTGCGTCGACCCCGACGCCGGGATGGATACGATCGCGGCGGCGGCGGGCCTGACCCGCCGTGCCGTCTACGGGCACTTCCCGTCCCGCGACCACCTCATCGAGGAGATACTGGCCACCGGTGCGGCCCGGATGACGGCGAGCTTGCTGCCGCTCGACGACACCGACCCGCGCGCGGCGATCGCCACGATCGGCTCGCGCCTGTGGGGCGAGGTCTCACACGTGCGCGCCACCGCGCTGCTGGCGGTGCGCGGCCCGTACCGCGCCCGCATCGCCGAGGTGCTCCGGCCCTTGCGCGAGGTACTGGAGCGCGTCGTGACGGCGGGCGTCGCATCCGGATCCTTCCGCCAGGATGTGCCCGCCCCGATCCTCGCGCGACTCATCGAGGGCGCGGCTCTCAACGTGCTCGACGAGGCGACCCGCCTCGGGCTCACCTCGGCCGAGGGTCATCGGCTCGTCGTCATC
>JAJAZI010000128.1 GCA_026785785.1 Microbacteriaceae bacterium | reverse complement strand
GCTGCACGACCAGGGCCTCGACGCGTACATCATCGACCACTTCGGGCTGGAGACCGGCGACGTCGACTGGTCCGGGTGGAGCGAGCTGCTCAGCGCGGTGCGCAACCCCAAGCACGAGGTGACGGTCGGCCTGGTCGGCAAGTACATCGACCTGCCCGACGCGTACCTCTCGGTGACCGAGGCGCTGCGCGCTGGCGGGTTCGCGCACAACACCAAGGTCAACTTGCGCTGGGTCGTCTCCGACGAGTGCGAGACCGCGGAGGGCGCGCTGCGCCAGCTCGGCGAGCTCGACGCGATCTGCGTTCCCGGCGGATTCGGCATCCGCGGCATCGAGGGCAAGCTCGGCGCGCTGAAGTTCGCCAGGGACAACGAGCTGCCCACGCTCGGGCTGTGCCTCGGGCTGCAGTGCATGGTGATCGAGTACGCCCGCAACGAGGCGGGCCTCGCCGGAGCCTCGTCGTTGGAGTTCAACCCGGACACCACCTACCCGGTCGTCGCGACGATGGCGGAGCAGGTCGAGATCATCGCCGGCGGCGATCTCGGCGGCACCATGCGCCTCGGACTGTACCCCGCGACGCTCGCCGAGGGGTCGATCGTCGCCGAGCTGTACGGGGCGACCGAGGTCTCCGAGCGCCACCGCCACCGCTACGAGGTCAACAACGTCTACCGCGAGCAGATCGCCGCTGCCGGGCTGCAGTTTTCCGGCACCTCGCCCGATGGCCGGCTGGTCGAGTTCACCGAGCTCCCGCGCGAGGTGCACCCGTTCTACATCGGCACCCAGGCGCACCCGGAACTGCGCTCGCGGCCCGACCGCGCGCATCCGCTGTTCAGCGGCCTGATCGCCGCGGCGCTCGACCGGCAGAAGTCGAGTCGGCTGTTCGAGGTGGCGGAAGCCGAAGTTGCCTGACCCCCAGGGCCTGCGCGATGACCCGGCCCCGCAGACGATCACCGCGAGCGAGACGGTCTTCGCCGGTGCCGTCTGGGACGTGCGCCGGGAGAGCTTCGACTACTCCGGCACCTCGATCGCCCGGGAGTATGTCGACCACCCCGGCGCCGTTGCGATCCTCGCCCTCGACGACGACGGGCGGGTGCTGCTGATCAAGCAGTACCGGCACCCGATCGCCGCGCGCGACTGGGAGCTGCCGGCAGGCCTGCTCGACGAGGCCGGCGAGGCGCCGGTCGACGGGGCGATCCGCGAGCTCGCCGAGGAGGCGGACCTCGAGGCCACCCGGTGGGACCTGCTCGCCGAGTTCTTCAGCTCGCCGGGCGGCAGCAACGAGTCCATCCGCATCTTCCTTGCCCGTGGCCTCTCGGCTACTCCGCATCCGTTCGCCCGGTTCGACGAGGAGGCCGAGATGGAGACCCGCTGGGTCGACCTCGACGAGGTCGTCGAGGCCGTGCTGACCCGCTCGGTGACCAACTCGATCCTCGGATTCGCGGTGCTTGCCGCCGCCGCGTCCCGGGCCCGCGGCTGGGAGACGCTCGGTGACTCGCGCGCGGCGTGGCCGTGGCACCCGAAGCTCGGACAACCGGCGACACCGTGACCTCCCCGGCGACCCCGTGACCTCCCCGGCGCCTCTCGAGCGCACGCCTCTCGAGCGCATGCCGCTCGACCGTGCGCCTCTCGACGGCACGCCTCTCGACGGCACGCCTCTCGACGGCACGCCTCTCGACCGTGCCGTCGACCACTACCTGCGCCACGTCTCGATCGAGCGCGGGCTCTCCAGGAACACCGTCGCCGCATACCGCCGCGACCTCGCCGCGTACCTCGAGCTGCTCGGCCGCCGCGGCATCCATTCCCCGGAGGCGATCGGGGCCGCCGAGGTGACGGCGTTCGCGATAGACCTGAGATCCCGGCCGAACGGCGCGCTCGCGGCGTCGTCAGTGGCCCGGATGCTCTCGTCGGTGCGCGGTTTCCACCGGTTCCTGCTCGAGGAGTCGGTCGTCGCCGAGGACGTCTCGGTCGACGCGAAGCCACCGAAGCTGGCCTCCCGGCTGCCCAAGGCGATCACGATCGAGCAGATGGCCGCCGTGCTCGACGCGGCATCCGGCGACGACCCGCTCGCGCTGCGCGACCGCGCGCTACTCGAGACGCTCTACGCGACGGGCGCGCGCATCTCGGAGGCCGTCGGCCTCAACGTCGACGACGTGATCGACGGCGACATCGTGCGATTGCTCGGCAAGGGCAACAAGCAGCGGATCGTGCCGCTCGGCAGCTACGCACGTGCCGCGATCGACGCGTACCTGGTGCGCGCCCGGCCGCTGTTCTCCGCGCGTGGTGTGGCGAGCCCAGCGCTGTTCCTCGGGGTGCGCGGGTCGCGGGTGTCGCGGCAGAACGCCTGGCTCATCATCCGGGCGAGGGCGGAGCAGGCGAAGCTGGGCATCGAGATCTCGCCGCACACCTTCCGCCACTCGTTTGCCACGCACCTGCTGGCCGGTGGGGCGGATGTGCGGGTGGTGCAGGAGCTGCTCGGACACTCCTCGGTCGCGACGACGCAGATCTACACGCACGTGACCGCCGACACCCTGCGCGACATGTACACGACGGCGCACCCCCGCGCCCGCTGAGTACGTTTCTGCCACCCGACTCCTGACACGAGGCTAGAACGGGGTCAGGCTGCAGCACACGCTGGAATTCGCAGGGTTGTCGTCCCGAGAGTGCATAACTCCGGCGAAATGCGAGCATCGCGTCATCCGCCCCCGGAAACGCGGGGCTACTTTGACGCGTGGTGCGATATCGCCGGAGTTGTGCGCAGCAATCAGACGCAGCAATCAGCCACAGCCACAGGATCAACCGCTTGTCGTTGATGGACTTCGCGCTCATGC
>JAJAZI010000127.1 GCA_026785785.1 Microbacteriaceae bacterium | reverse complement strand
GGGACCCGACCTTCTCCTCGGGTTGGTCCGGCACAACCTCGCAATCATGCTCCTCCCCTCCAGATACGCGCCCGTCGACCCTTGCCTGGACACGATCCCTGTCACCGACGGGCCAACCCGTAGCGAATACCTTGCGTGGAGTGACTTCAACCCCAGTCCCGCCGCACACGCCTTCCTCGCCACGGTGCAATCGGATGACGGTGCAATCGGATGATTGACCCGCGCTCGAACTGAGCGGAACGGCGCGCAGCACCGACCAGTCATCGCCCTGCAGGCCGAACCCGCCGAACTGGTTGGGCGAGATTGTCTCGGCGAATTCGCCCCAACCGGGGTGTTGCTCACGCGTTCAGAATGACCTTCAGTGCCTTCGTCTCGGCGGCGCGCCCGAACACGTCGTAGGCCTCGATGATGTCCCCGAGCTCGAAGGTGTGGCTGACGAAGTTCTCGGCCACGATCTTCTTCTGCGCGACGAGCTTGAGCAGGATGTCGAGCGTGTCGGTGTTGACGAGGCCCATGCTGATGTTGATGTTCGAGATCCATAGGTCCTGCAGCGGGAAGTCGACCGACTTGCCGTGCACGCCGACGTTCGCCACGGCGCCGGCCGGGCGCACGATGTCGAGACACATTGAGAAGGTCTGCGGAATACCGACGGCCTCGATCGCGACGTCGACCCCGAGTCCGTCGGTCATCGCGAGTACCTGCTCCTTCCAGTCGGCATCACTCGAGACGACCGTGTCGGTGGCGCCGAACTTCCTCGCCTGCTCGACCCGGTTGGCGTCGAGGTCGATCGCAATGATCCGTGATGGGCCGTAGAGACCAGCAGTGGCGATCACCGCGAGTCCGACCGGACCCGCGCCGACGACCGCGACAACGTCGCCGGCCTTGACCCTGCCGTACTTCACGCCAATCTCGTGCCCGGTTGGCAGGATGTCCGAGAGCACGGTTCCCTGCTGGGGGGTGACGTTCTCGGGAAGCCGGTAGACCGACGTCTCGGCGAAAGGCACCCGCACGTACTCGGCCTGCGTGCCGTCGATGAGATGGCCGAAGATCCAGCCGATGCCGGATGCCCCCTCGTCGGCGAGGCAGTGCGAGTAGACCCCCATCTTGCAATAGCTGCAGTGTCCGCAGGCGGAGACACACGAAAGGATGACCTGGTCGCCCACCTTCAGGCTCGTGACGGCGGCGCCCAGCTCGGTGATCGTGCCCACGCCTTCGTGGCCGAGGATCCGGCCCACCTCGACGGTAGGAACATCACCCTTGAGGATGTGCAGGTCGGTGCCGCAGATCGTCGTCGTGTCGATCTTCACAATGACGTCGGTCGGTTTCAGGATCGTCGGGTCGGGAACCTCTTCCCAAGACTTCTGGCCTGGGCCTTTGTAGACAAGTGCCTTCATGGAGTTCCCTTTCGAGAGATGGGCGTGGTTCTACCCAAATCACGGTAGGCCCACCGCGACCCGCGCCGCTAGTGCCCTAAGGCCCGAGGCTCAGGAACCGGTTCTACGATGGGCGGGTGAGACGTCGCCGCACCGAAACAATCTACGACACCGCCATCGTCGTCGGACGCGCGCTGTTCGGATTCTGGCGACTTCGGCGCACGGCAACGGGACTCGCGAACATCCCGGACTCGGGCGGAGCGGTCATCGCGATGACACACTTCGGCTACCTCGAGTTCGCCCTCGTCGAGTGGGCGACCTGGATGCACAACAAGCGCCGCATCCGCTTCATGGCCCAGCGAGCGGTCTTCGACAAGCCCGTGCTGGGCTCCGTTCTGCGGGGAATGAGCCATATCTCGGTGGACATGAAGGCCGGCGCCTCGGCCTACGCCGATGCCGTCGCCGCCCTGCGCGACGGCGAACTCATCGGTGTCTTTCCCGAGGCCGGCGTCAACTCCTCCTTCACGGTGCGTGAGCTCAAGACCGGTGCGGTGCGCCTCGCTGCAGAGGCCGGAGTGCCGATCATCCCCGTCGCGATCTGGGGCGGCCACCGCCTGCTCACGAAGAACCACAAGGTAGGGTTTCGCGAGCGTTTCGGCATTCTCGTGACCTACGCCTTCGGTGGTCCCGTAACGATCACGGCGAACGACGACGTGCGCGAGCGCACCGGCGAGCTGCGCGGCGAACTCCAGCGCCTGGTCGATCGGCTCCAGTCGGATTATCCGATCGACGGTACCGGCCAGTGGTGGAATCCGCGTCACCTCGCCGGCACCGCTCCGACACCCGAGGAAGCCGCGGCGGCCGACGAGGATCGACGCCGACGACGCGAACAGGCAGCCAGCGGCAGCTGATACCCCGCAGCTGACACGCCGGGCGAAACGTCCGCGGGCCGGAGGACCCTTTCGGCCATTCACTGCTTGGCGTAGCCTCTAAGTGATCCGTCGTAGCCGCCGCAGTAAGGAGCCACGTCAATGCAACCGGTGCTGCCCGCCCAAGCCGACCTCCGCGAACTCACCAGTCACCGCGACGAGGCGTGCGTCTCGATCTACCTTCACTCGTCACCGATACCGAGGGAGAGCGACGAATCGAGGATCGCACTCAAGGGCGCCGTCGCGCATGCGGAGCGGGAGCTGAAAGAGAAGGGGATAGACCCCGAGCAGCTGCGCGAGATCATTGGGCCGCTCGAAGACCTCGACGACGATCCGGACTTCTGGACCGACCAGACCCGCGGCTTCGCCATCTTCGCCGCGCCGGGATTCCTGAGGGTCTTCCGACTCATCAACGACCTGCGCAACCACCTCGCTGTCGGCGACCGATTCGACATCGGAATGCTGCTCAGGGCGGTGTCGTTCAGCCACGAGGCCTTCGTGCTCACCCTCACAGAGGGCACGATCGAGCTGTACACCCTCTCGAGCAGCCAGGCAGTGCGGCACCTCGAACTGCAGTTGCCGGATGACGTGCACAGCGTGCTCGAGTACACGACAAACGAGGACGACTCCCCGATGCCACGCGCCCAAGGCGCCAACGGAGAGAAGACGGAGCAGCGCAAGTACTGCCGCATCGTGCAGGATGCCGTGCTCAACGCGATCGGCGACAGCACGATTCCGCTGATCCTCGCAGCGAGCACCGAGCTCGAGCCGGCCTATCGCGCCATCAACCGCTACCGGCATCTCGCCGAGCAGGGCATCGGGGCGAATCCAGAGTCGCTGAGCCTTGTCGATCTCACCGAGCGCGCTCGCGCGATTCTCGACGACCTTCATTCCGCCGCGCTCGCCTCGTGGTGGGAGCACTTCGAGGTCGAGCGCTCGCGCGACAAGGCCACCACCGACCTCGGTCACGTGGCCAGGGCGGCCACGGCCGCCGC
>JAJAZI010000126.1 GCA_026785785.1 Microbacteriaceae bacterium | reverse complement strand
TCGGGATAGAGCTGAACGATCGTGGCAGAGGTCATCGCTGGTTCTCCTGCTGGGTCGCGCCGATGTGCTTGCGGGCAAGCATCATCTGCTCGTAGTTGACGATCCAGGTCTTCATGCCGGTGGCGGGCTTCGGCAGGCGTCGCATGAGCTCGATCGCGGCGCGCAGGTCGGGCTCGACCGTGCCGATACGCATGCCCTGGTGGGCAAGGCAGAGCGCGATCTGCCACGCCTTCGCGCCGGTGATCACGTCGACGTGGTCGAGTGCCGAGAAATCGATGTCATAGATCCAGGAGATGTCCGGCGTGCCCTCGTCGATCGCGAGGAGAACCTGCTTCGGCGGCTCGGCGATCGCGTCGAGGTTGAGTTGCAGGCTCGCCGCGTTCTTGAACATCACGAACTCGACTTTTTCGTCGCCGAACTGCAGCAGCTCACCGCGACCATAGGCCGGCTTCATCGTGTCGAAGGCTTGGCGCGCGGCATCCCCGTCGAACGTCGGGCCGAGGATCACGGATGCCGTCGCCATCGCCGCGGCGGCGTCGATCGCGTAGTGGAGGCCCTTCGCGGGAAGGGTGACGTCGACGACCTCGCCGTCGATGCTCACTGTCGCCCCGGTCGTGCTGGTCCCGACGACCTCGGCGTGCGCGGTGCGCACTACGACGTCGAGAGCCTCGCCGCGGTGATCCGGCGCGTTCACGAGCCCGTGTGGCGACGCCGTGATGACCTCGTCGGAGACACCGAAGTAGGTGATGTCGGGATACACCTGCGTCGCCGCATCCGCGTAGCGCAGGTCGATCTTGCTCAGGTAAGGGTCGTCGCGGTTCGAGACGATGTGCTCGGTCGCGCACGCGAGAGTGTCGATCATCATGTCGGCGACGCGCTCGGTCTCAAAGAACCTGTAGAGCTGGTCGACCTGCGTGTTCAGCGCGAGCACCGTCGTGGGACGCAGGAGCGCGGCGAGTTCCAAGGCGTAGGCCTCATCGACCTCGAGCACGGCGATGTCGGCGTCGATCCGACCGGTCAGGCTCGTCTCGGCGAGAAGCGACGAGGCGATTCCCTGCGGGAGGTTGGCGCCGGACGGGTTCGTAAAGACCCGCACACCGTGCGCGCGAAGCACCTCGGAGAGCATGTGCGTAGTCGTCGACTTGCCATTCGAGCCCAGCACGAAGACGACCCCGTGCTCGAGCTGGCTGGTCGCATCCTGCAGGAAGCCGGGAGCGAGCTTGAGCGTCGCATAGCCGGGGAATGCCGACCCGCCGCCCCGCAACCGACCGGCGAGGCGCAGTGCCTTGCCGACGGCAACGGGAAGGACGTACTTCAGACCGGTGGGCTTACTCAAGGTAGTCGCGGAGCGATTGCGACCGTGACGGGTGGCGCAGCTTGGCCATCGTCTTCGACTCGATCTGCCGGATGCGTTCGCGTGTCACCCCGAACGTGTCGCCGATCTGGTCGAGGGTCTTCGGCATTCCGTCGCCGAGCCCGAAGCGCATGCGGATCACGCCGGCCTCACGCTCCGAGAGCGAATCGAGCAACGACTCCAGTTGCTTCTGCAGCATTGTGAAGCCCACGGCGTCCGCGGGAACGACCGCGTCGGTGTCTTCGATTAGGTCACCGAACTCGCTGTCGCCGTCTTCACCGAGTGGCGTGTGCAGCGAGATCGGCTCGCGACCGTACTTCTGCACCTCGATGACCTTCTCCGGGGTCATGTCGAGCTCGCGGCTCAGCTCCTCCGGGGTGGGTTCGCGACCGAGGTCCTGAAGCATCTGGCGCTGCACGCGGGCGAGCTTGTTGATGACTTCCACCATGTGCACCGGGATGCGGATGGTTCGGGCCTGGTCGGCCATGGCGCGAGTGATCGCCTGGCGGATCCACCACGTCGCATAGGTGGAGAATTTGAAACCCTTGGTGTAGTCGAACTTCTCGACCGCGCGGATGAGCCCGAGGTTGCCCTCCTGGATCAGGTCGAGGAACTGCATGCCCCGGCCGGTGTAGCGCTTCGCGAGGGAGACGACGAGTCGCAGGTTCGCACCCAGCAGGTGGCTCTTGGCGCGCTGGCCGTCGCGAGCGACCCAGTGCAGCTCGCGGCCCTTCGCCGAACGCTGCTCGGCCTCGCTCATCTGCGACAGCTTGTCCTCGGCGAACAGGCCAGCCTCGATGCGCATCGCGAGCTCGACCTCTTCGGCCGCGTTCAGCAGGGCGACCTTACCGATCTGCTTCAGGTAGTCCTTGACGGGGTCGGCCGTGGCGCCCGTGATGGCGGACGAGTAGACCGGAACCTCGTCGTCGTCGTCGACGAGCGACAGCACGAGGGCGCCGGCGGGCAGGTCCTCGGCGAGGTCGCCGGCCTTCGTCTTCTTCTCGTCGTCATCGCCGTCGTCCGAGTGGTCGCCGACTGCATCATCGGCCGTCTCCTCAGCCGGTCCCTTGGCCTTCGGCCCGCGCTTCGCTGGCGTCTTGGCCGGGGCCTTTTCCGCAGAGGCCTTGTCAGCAGAGTCTTTGTCAGCAGAGTCTTTGTCAGCAGTGGCCTTGTCAGCAGTGGCCTTCTCCGCAGCAGCCTTGGCAGCCGGCGTCTTCGCCGGTGCCTTCACGGCCCTCTTCGCGGGGGTCTTGGCGGCGGTCTTGGGTGCCGGGCTCTCGTTCACGGCGTCGTCTGTCGCGGCCGCTTCCGCGGTAGTTGTCGTAGTGGGGGCGGTTGGTTCCGCGGTCTTTGTTCGGGCAGCCATTCGGATACCTTTCAGTTTGATTCGTCGCTCTCGAGCTTCGGCGTCTGGCGGGGAATTGACGGGACCCGCCACACGGGCTTGGCCGAATTTCGGGCAGTACTAAGACCCATGTCAAGTCGTGGCGTGACGCCCAGGGCTCCCTGCGCGACAACGGTTCAGAAAGACCGGGTCTTATCCCTAATTATTGCACGCTTTGGTGCGAGCACTTGACAATTGCGCCTGTTGTCTAGTTACTTCTGCGGCGCCATGCCCTGGCAATAACAACCCACAGCGGGGCCACCTGTATTCCCTCGTCCTCGTCGAGCTGCCGGCGGGTGCGACGCCGGGAGTGCAGCAGGAAGATGACGCCGGTTCCGACGACGACATACGGGATGAGCAAGGCGACCCGGAACGAGTCCCACGCGAAGATGTCGGATGGCAACCCCCCGTCGATGCGCATCCGATCGAGCAGGTCGAGCACGACCCCGATCGCGAACATCATCACGAAGCTCGCGAGGAAGCCGCCGACATTGACGACGCCGTTCGCCGAGCCGAGGCTGCGCAGCGGATTGAAGGTGCGCGCGAAGTCGAAGCCGACGAGCGAACCGGGACCGCCGACGCCGACAACCAGGATCAGCACGACGATGAGCCAGAACGGAGGCTCGACCGGCCAGACGAGCACCGCCGTCCAGCACACCGCCATCGCCGCGACGATGCCGAGCACCAGGTTCGACCGCCTGGTCGGGAACCGGGAGCTCAGGATGCCGATGATCGGACCGGCGATCATGCCGGCGACGACGACGAGGGTCAGTAGCAGCGAGGCGACCGTGTTCGAGTAGCCGAGACCCGCGGTCAGAAGAGGGAACCCCCAGAGCAGCGCCAGAACGGTGCCGGGCGACTGCGTCACGAAGTGTGACCAGAAGCCGAGTTGGGTTCCCGGGCGGGCGAGGCTCTGGCGCAGCAGCCCCATCGACTCGCGCCACGTCCTCGTCTGGTCCTCGACGACCCGCACGGCGGGGCCATCCGAGATGTACACGAGCACGAGGACCGTCGCGAGCACCGATCCGGCCGCTGCGGCGACGAAGGCAGTCGACCACCCGAATTCGTGCAGCACGAGCGACAGCGGGATCGCCGAGAGTACCTGGCCGAGTTGACCGATATTCCCGGTCCACTGGGAGACCTGGGGCAGGATGCGACCACCGAACCACGCCGACAGCAGCCGGATCACGGAGATGAAGGTGAGAGCATCGCCCGCGCCGACCAGTACCCGACCGGCGATCGCGACGCCGATCGACGGGGCGAGAGCGAGCGTGAGCTGCCCGAGGCCCATCAGGATCGCACCGGCGGCGATCAGCGCCCTCGGGCCGAGACGGTCGAGGATGATCCCAACGGGAATCTGGAGGGCCGTATAGACGATGAGCTGCATCACGGCGAGGCTCGAGAGAACCGAGGCCGACACCGCGAAGCGATCGGCCGCCTCGACGCTCGACACCCCGAGTGAGGTGCGCTGCATCACCGCCACGACGTACGCGACGATGGCGATCGCCCAGATAAGCCAAGACCGGGCGGAATTCACTCGCCCACTCTAGGCTCGGGGCTGGTCCTCGTCGCCGCTAGGGCGAGTCGCGAGGAAGTTCTCGAGCTCCGCAGCGATCTCATCCGCCGAGGGCAGCTCGCCGGCCTCGTCGGTGAGCGGGGAGCGCAGCGGGTTGCCCTTCATGTAGGAGTCGTGGCGCTCCTCGAGCGTGCCGACGAGCCGCGCGAGCTCGTGGTTCGTCTGCACCTGGGCGTCGATCTTCGCGAGGAACTCGCGGCCGGCCGCACGAAGCCGCTCGGTCGGGAAGATCAGTCCGGTCGCGGCGCTGATGCTCTCGAGGGCCTTGACCGCGGCATCCGGATGCTCGGTCTCGGCGAGGTAGTGCGGAACCAGCAGAACGAAGCCAACGGTCGCGTGGTCGAGCTGCTGCAGCCGGTATTCGACGAGGTGCAATGCGTTCGCGGGCACCTGCGTCCGTGGTCGCCAGACCGACATCGCTTCGATGAGCTCGGTGCGGTTGCCGCTCACGGTCACGCCGATCGGCCTGGTGTGCGGAACAGGCATCGGAATCGCGTGCACCCACGTGGTCGTCTTGACCTTGAACCGGGCGAGGAGCTCGAGGAC
>JAJAZI010000125.1 GCA_026785785.1 Microbacteriaceae bacterium | reverse complement strand
TCACACTCGGCATCGCGGTCATCATCTTCCTGCAGCAGATCCCGTCCGCGTTCGGGGTCGAGGCCGGCGAAAGCGACAACGCCGCGGTCGCGGCGGCCCAGGGCCTCTCGACGCTCACACCGGCGGACGCGGTGTGGCCCATCGCGATGGTGCTCGTCGTCGCCGCGATCATGATCCTGGCCCCGCGCATCCACCCGCAGCTGCCGGGGTCGATCATCGCGATCATCCTCGTCACGGTCGTCGCCGAGCTCGCCGAGCTTCCCGTCGCGCGGATCGGCGCCCTGCCCTCGTCCCTGCCGATGCCGTCGATACCCGATCTGTCCTGGGAGATCGTTGCCGTGCTGATCGGCCCGGCCCTCACCGTCGCGGCACTCGCGGCGATCGAGTCGCTGCTGTCGGCCCGGGTCGCCGTGACCCTCGCCGACACCGGCCCGTACGACGCCGACCGGGAGCTCGTTGGGCAGGGTCTCGCGTCGGTCGCGTCGGGGTTCTTCGGCGGGATGCCAGCGGTCGGCGCGATTGCGCGCACCGCGGTCAACGTTCGGTCGGGCGGCCGAACCCGGCTCGCCGCGATCGTGCACTCGATCGTGCTCATCGGCGTCGTCTATCTCGCGACCGGCCCCGTCTCGGCCATCCCGCTGGCCGCCCTCGCGGGAGTGCTCATGCTGACGGCCATCCGCATGGTGTCCGTCGCGACCGTGCGCAGCATCGTCGGCTCGACGAGGTCCGACACGATCGTGTTCATCGTCACCGCGATCATCACGGTCTCGGTCGACCTCATCGTCGCCGTCGAGATTGGCATCGTCGTCGCCGCGTTCTTCGCGCTGCGCACCCTCGCCCGCTCCAGCGGGGTGCATCGGGAGGAGCTGCCGGGCGTGGTCGTCCCCGGTGACGAGCAGATCGCCCTCTTCCGGCTCGACGGCGCGCTGTTCTTCGGGGCGGCGGAGCGAGTGCTCGACCGCATCAGCCTCATCACGAACGTGCATGTCGTCATCATCCGGATGTCCCAACTGCAGGTTCTCGACGCGACGGGCGCCCGCGTGGTGACCGAGATCGTGCAGAACCTTGAGCGGCGCGGGATCACCGTGCTCATCAAGGGCGTGCAGGCGCGCCACCTCGACCTGCTGACCCATGTGGGAGTGCTGGGGTCGCTGAGGCACCAGAACCACCTCTTCGATGAACTCGATTCGGCGGTCGAGCACGCGCGCAGCCACGTGCAGCGCGCCGTCGCCGCCGACCCGGACCCGGTCTGAGCCACCCCGTGGACCTCACCGTGCGGGTCAAGCCCGGAAGCAGCAAGGGGCCGCTCGTCGAGCCCGCCGGCACAGGCGAGCTGACGGTGTACCTCAACGAGCGCGCGGTCGACGGGGCCGCCAACGACGCCCTCGTCAAGGTGCTCGCGACGCACCTCGGAGTGTCGAAAAGCCGGGTCGAGATCGTGCGCGGGCACACGTCGCGCGTGAAGCAGGTGCGGATCGGCGCCTGAGCGGGCGGCGGAGGCGGAACCACCCGTCGCGGAGCTCGGAATCGCGCCGAATACGGAGTAGTGGCTGCTCAGCTGCAGCCGGCAGCGACCACTACTGCGCACTCGGCGACCTTCGCGGCCGGGGCAGCACGCGCGCAGCCGCGCAGCCGCGCAGCCGCACAACCACACAACCACACAACCACACAACCGCAGAACCGCAGAACCGCAGAACCGCACAGCCGGCGGCCAGCAGAGGCGGGGTCGGTGAGCTCCCGGCTCAGAGCTCGTAGTGCCGGTCCGGGTCGGCCCACCATGTGCGCCGCGACTCGAGCGAAGAGATGGCCTCGACCTCCGAGTCGGTGAGCTCGAATCCAAGAATGTCGAGGTTGGCCGCCTGCCTGGCCGGGTTGGCGGACTTCGGGATGGCGACCGCCCCGAGCTGAAGATGCCAGCGCAGCACGACCTGGGTCGTGGTCACCGCGTGCGCCGCCGCGATGGAGACGATGATCGGCTCCGAGGCGAGGCGCCGCCGCTTCCTGCCGAGCGGGCTCCAGCTCTCGGTGACGATGCCGTACTCCGCGTGGAACGCCCGCTGGGCGGCCTGCGGGAAGTACGGATGCAGCTCCACTTGGTTCACCGCGGGCGTCACCCCGGTCTCGACCAAAAGCCGCCCGATGTGGGCCGGCGTGAAGTTGCTCACCCCGATCGAGCGGATGGCGCCCTGATCCCGCAGCCAGATCATCGCGCGCCAGGAATCGACGAACTTGTCGAGGCGGGGCAGCGGCCAGTGGATGAGGTAGAGGTCGACGTAGTCGAGCCCGAGGCTCGCGAGGGACTCGTCGAATCCCTCGAGAGTCTCGTAGAAGCCGTGGTTGCGGCCGCGCAGCTTGGTCGTGACCGAGATGTCGCCGCGATCGACACCCGATTCGCGCACCCCCTCCCCGACCTCCTTCTCGTTCCGGTAGCGCAGCGCCGTGTCGAGCAACCTGTAGCCGGCCTCGAGTCCAGAGACGACGGATGCCACGCCGCTCGGCCCGCGCATGCCGAAGGTGCCGAGGCCGATCGCGGGCAGGCTCTGCCCGTCGTTGAGCGGGCGGGTGGGGATGCTGGGAGCGGCCATTTCTAGAACTCCTCGGGGGTTTCCGGGTCGGCATCCCACAGCCGTCCGGACTCGAGGGTTGAGATCGCCTCGACCTCGGCATCGCTCAGCTCGAAGCGGAAGACGTCGAGGTTCTCCCGCTGGCGCAGCTCATCGGCCGACTTCGGAATCGGGACGGCACCGAGCTGCAGGTGCCAGCGCAGCACGACCTGGCTCGGCGTGACGCCGTGCGTCTCAGCGATGCTCGTGACGAGGCCCTCCCGCACGACGCCCTCCTCGCGCAACCGGATCATGGCCCGCCAGGAATCCACGTACTTGTCGACGGCCGGCAGCGGCCAGTGGATCAGGTACAGGTCGACATAGTCGAGCCCGAGGCCTGGGAGGGACTCCTCGAAGCTGCGCAGCGTCGCGTCGAAGCCGTGGTGGCGCCCGGGCAGCTTCGTCGTGACCGAGACGTCGGCCCGGTCGACCGGCGACGCGCGCACGCCCTCCCCGACCTCCCGCTCGTTCTCGTAGTTGAG
>JAJAZI010000124.1 GCA_026785785.1 Microbacteriaceae bacterium | reverse complement strand
GGTCGCGGCGGGAGGCTGGTTCATCATCGAGTCCCACCGCCTGTACAGCACCGCCATTCGGCACGACGAGGTCAAGCCGATGAGGGTGTTCCACAGCTCGATCTCGTACCTGACGCTGCTGTTCATCGCCGTCGGCGTCGACCCGCTGCTGCCCTTCTAACCCGCTTGACCTGGCGGCGCCGGGCTCAGACCGCGGCGCTGCCGACCGGCTGCTGAGTCGCCGGGAGCGAGACCGGTACGGCGCGGTTCCTGAGGTTGAGCATCACCGACGTCATCGCGGCAGCGAGCACGCACGCGAGGACCATGTGGATGCCGACGAGTAGCTCCGGCAGCCCCATGCGGGACTGGCTGACGCCAACGACGATCTGCGCGAGCTCCACCGCGAGCAGCAGGCCCACCGCCTTCGCGACCGCGGGAAGCCGCATCTGCACCGCACCGAAAAGCAGCACAATCGTGAGACCGAGCGTGATGTACGCCGGATAGCTGTGCAGATGCTGCAACAGCTCCGAATCGAGGCCGTTGCGCGCCGAGCCCTTGTCTCCGGCGTGGGGCCCGGAACCCGTCGTGAGGATCCCGACGACGATCGTCACGCCGACGAACAACGAGGCCAGATAGCCGGTCGCGACGTACCAGCTCGGCGCCACGAGCGCGACGCCACGGCGGCCCCGGTAGACACGGTAGACGAGGGCCGTCGCGAGCACCACGAGAACGGTCGAGAGCACGAAGTGCAGTCCGACGATGTAGGGATCGAGGTTCGTCAGCACGGTGATGCCGCCGATGACGCCTTGGAACGGGATGCCGAGGCCGATCACGAGCGCGAGCCGGAACAGGTCGGGGCGCTGCTTGCGCATCCGGACGACGAACAGGAACATCGCGAGCGCGATGAGGATGAGCGCGAAGGTGAGCAGGCGGTTGCCGAACTCGATCACACCGTGGATGCCCTGCTCGGGGGTGCTCACGAAGGAGTCCGCGGTGCAGCGCGGCCAGGTCGGGCAGCCCAGCCCCGAGCCGGTGAGACGCACAGCGCCTCCCGTACCGACGATCAGGATCTGCGCGACGAGCGAGAGCCACGCCAGCACCCGAACGCGTCGCACGATCGTAGTAGGGAGCCAGGCGGAAACCGGCGCTATGACGGTCCGCAGGCGAGAAGGCGCGCTGTTCACTCGAAGACTCCCAAATCAATGTCGATCTTCCCATTCTAGGCAGCGTCACCTGCGAGGAAACCGGCTGGTTGTGCCAGTGCCTTCACAGGCTCGAAGCCCCGCTTTCCCGAGTGTTCCCTGTAGACTGATCCAGTCCGGAAAGCACGTATTGGGCCGGGCGCGCGATGCATTGGCCGGGCCAGATCTCGAACCCACACCTCCCACCGCACACCACGCGCGGGGGAGCGCGTCGGGGCAGTCGCCCCTGACAGCAGTTCGCGGCCCGGAATACCGTCCCGATCACCTCGGTTGGGAATGGTTGGAAAGAGGTAATCATGTCTGACGTACTCATCGAACGACCCGAACTCGACGGCCTTGGCACGTACGAGTTCGGATGGTCCGACTCCGATGTCGCCGGCGCCTCCGCGAAACGCGGAATCTCGCCCGAAGTCGTCGCCGACATCTCGGCGCTCAAGAGCGAACCGGAATGGATGCTCAAAAAGCGGCTCAAGGGTCTGGCGCTGTTCGGGAAAAAACCGATGCCGACATGGGGTGCCGACCTCTCGGGCATCGACTTCGACAACATCAAGTACTTCGTCCGCTCGACCGAGAAGCAGGCACAGACCTGGGAAGACCTCCCCGAAGACATCCGCAACACCTACGAAAAGCTCGGCATCCCCGAGGCGGAGCGCCAGCGCCTCGTCTCCGGCGTGGCCGCCCAGTACGAGTCGGAGGTCGTGTTCCACTCGATCAACGCGGAGCTCGAGGCGCAGGGCGTCATCTTCATGGACACCGACACCGCGCTCAAGGAGCACCCGGAGCTGTTCCAGGAGTACTTCGGTACCGTCATTCCCGAGGGCGACAACAAGTTCGCGGCGCTCAACACCTCGGTCTGGTCCGGTGGCTCGTTCGTCTACGTGCCGAAGGGCGTGCACGTCGAGATCCCGCTGCAGGCCTACTTCCGGATCAACACCGAGAACATGGGCCAGTTCGAGCGCACGCTCATCATCGCCGACGAGGGCAGCTACGTTCACTACATCGAGGGCTGTACGGCCCCGATCTATAAGTCGGACTCGCTGCACTCCGCCGTGGTCGAAATCATCGTCAAGAAGAACGCCCGCGTTCGCTACACGACGATCCAGAACTGGTCGAACAACGTCTACAACCTCGTCACCAAGCGTGCCATCGCGCACGAGGGCGCGACGATGGAGTGGATCGACGGCAACATCGGATCCAAGGTGACGATGAAGTACCCGTCCATCTACCTCGTCGGTGAGCGTGCGAAGGGCGAGACCCTGTCGGTCGCGTTCGCCGGTCCCGGACAGCATCAGGATGCCGGAGCCAAGATGGTTCACATGGCGCCCTACACGCAGTCCTCGATCGTCTCCAAGTCGATCGCCCGGGGCGGTGGACGCACGGGATACCGTGGCGAGGTCCGCATTGCGGAGGGCGCCCACCACTCGGCCAACACCGTGCGCTGCGATGCACTGCTCGTCGACACCATCTCGCGCTCGGACACCTACCCGACCACCGACATCCGCGAGGACGACGTGCAGATGGGTCACGAGGCCACCGTCTCCCGCGTCAGCGCCGAGCAGCTTTTCTACCTGCAGAGCCGCGGAATGCCGGAAGACGAGGCAATGGCCATGATCGTGCGTGGCTTCATCGAACCGATCTCCCGCGAACTCCCAATGGAGTACGCGCTCGAACTCAATAAACTCATCGAAATGGGTATGGAAGGATCCGTCGGCTAGATGTCAGCTCCTGCAAGCCCCCTCACTACCGACGAAGGCGCGCACCAGCAGGCACAGCTCGACCCCACGCAGCCCGGCCGTGCGCCGCGGAGCGACGGTGGGTCGAGTTATGTGCCGGTGCAGACCCGTTCGGAACGATTCAAGTCAACAACCACGTCTGATTTCCCGGCCGTCACCGGCCGTGAAATCGAGTGGAAGTTCAGCCCCATCGCCAAGCTCCGCCCCCTCATCGAGGGCGAGCTCGACGGCGGAGCGTGGCACTACGACACCGTGGCGACGCCCGGCGTGAGCATCGCGTGGGTCGACCGCGCGGATGCCTCGGTCGGGTCCGCCGGCGTGCCGGAGGACCGCGCATCCGCGAACGCCTGGACGAGCTTCGAGCGCGCCCTCGCCATCACGATCGACGGGGACGAGATCCAGGATCTGGCCCTCGAGCGCTCCCGCCTTGACGGCGCACCCCGTGCGGCGCACACGATCATCACCGCGAAAAAGCACAGCCGCGGTCACATCGTGCTGCACAACTCCGGAGCTGCCCAGCTCGCCGAGAACGTGGAGATCGTCGTCGAAGACGGCGCCGACCTCACCGTGGTGAGCGTGCAGCAGTGGAATGACGACGCGATCCACCTCGCGAGCCACTTCGCCCGGGTCGGCCGTGACGCGAAGCTCCGCCACGTCGTCGTCTCGCTCGACGGCGACGTCATCCGGATCAACCCCTCGGTGCACCTCGTGAGCGAGGGAGCCGATGTCGAACTGTATGGCGCCTACTTCGCGACCTCTGGGCAGCACATCGAGCAGCAGGTCTTCGTCGACCACAACGCCCCGAAGACTAAGTCGCGCGTCACCTACAAGGGTGCGCTGCAGGGCAGGGGAGCGCACACCGTCTGGATCGGTGACGTGCTCATCCGCCAGTCAGCGGCGGGCACCGACAGCTATGAGCAGAACCGCAACCTGCTGCTCAGCGACGGGGCTCGCGCCGACTCGATTCCGAACCTCGAGATCGAGACCGGCGACATCGCCGGCGCAGGTCACGCGAGCGCATCGGGTCGCTTCGACGACGAGCAGCTGTTCTACCTGCAGGCGCGCGGTATCAGCGAAGAGGAGGCGAGACGCCTCGTCGTCCGCGGGTTCCTCGCCGAGATCGTGCAGCGGATCGGCTCGCCCGAGCTGCAGACACGCCTCGAATCCGCAATCGAGTTGGCACTCGTGCCGGAAGGAGCCCCGAGCTGATGGCCGCAATCAAGGTCTGCGCCGAAACCGACCTCGAGGTCGGGGCCGCAGTGCGCGTCGTGATCGACGGCCTGCCGATCGCCCTCGTGCGCGATTCGGCCGGCGACATCTACGCGATCGGCGACACCTGCACCCACGGCGACATCTCGCTGTCCGAAGGTTTCGTCGAGGACGACACCCTCGAGTGCTGGGCCCACGGCTCCAAGTTCTCCCTCAAGAGCGGCAAGCCCATCACCCTTCCGGCCTACGAGCCGGTCCCCGTCTACACCGTGACGATCGAGGGCGGCGAGGTCTTCATCGACCCGATCGCCATCGTCACCGTCTAAGAGATCTGAAGGAACCAACCATGTCTGTTCTCGAAATCCACGACCTCCATGTGAGCGTCGAAACCGAGCAGGGAAAGATCGACATCCTCAAGGGCGTCGACCTTACCGTCAACGAGGGCGAGATCCACGCGATCATGGGCCCCAACGGTTCGGGCAAGTCCACCCTCGCCTACACGATCGCCGGGCACCCGAAGTATCACGTCGAACGCGGATCGATCAAGCTCGACGGCAACGAAATGACCGGCCTGCCCGTGGACGAGCGGGCCCGCGCCGGCCTCTTCCTCGCAATGCAGTACCCGGTCGAGATCCCCGGCGTCGCGGTGACGAACTTCCTCCGCACCGCGAAAACCGCGCTCGACGGCGAGGCCCCCGCGCTGCGTGGGTGGACCAAAGATGTCAGGGAGGCCATGAAGAACCTCCGCATGGACCCCTCCTTCGCCCAGCGCAACGTCAACGAGGGGTTCTCCGGCGGCGAGAAGAAGCGCCACGAGATCCTCCAGATGGAGCTGCTCAAGCCCAAGTTCGCGATCCTCGACGAGACCGACTCCGGCCTCGACGTCGACGCGCTCAAGATCGTGGCCGACGGCGTCAACCGCGCGAAGACCGAGACGGGCCTCGGGCTGCTGGTCATCACCCACTACACGCGCATCCTGCGCTACATCCAGCCGGACTTCGTGCACGTGTTCGTCGACGGACGCGTCGCCGAGGAGGGCGGCCCGGAACTGGCCGACCGCCTCGAGGCCGAAGGCTACGATCGATTTCTCACCGAGACATCCGTAGGCTGAGCTCATGGCTGTCGCACTCGCACCCGCTCTCTTCGACCAGGTCGAAGAGGCGCTGAAGAATGTCATGGATCCCGAGCTCGGGATCAACATCGTCGACCTCGGCTTGATCTACGACCTCACCTGGGACGACGAGAATAACGCCCTCATCATCAGCATGACGCTCACGTCGGCCGGATGCCCGCTCACCGATGTACTCGAGGAACAGACCGCGGAGTCCCTCGATGGCGTCGTCGAGCAGTTCCGGATCAACTGGGTGTGGATGCCGCCGTGGGGCCCGGAGAAGATCACCGATGACGGCCGCGACATGATGCGCGCCCTCGGCTTCTCGATCTGAGCCGTCTCGATCTGAGCCGCCAGATCTGAGCCGTCACAACGAGCCCGTCCCGCCAGCGCGCGGGCGGGCTCGTCGTGGGTTCGGGTGGGATGCCGCGGCACGGCGCGTAGACTGGGGGACTTCCCCCCGCAGTGTGTTCTAGAAACGCGCCCGAAGAAATGGATTTTGCCTGTGCTGAGCGTGCATGACCTCGAGCTCCGAGTCGGAGCGCGCACGCTGATGCAGGGTGTCTCCTTCCGCGTCGACCGCGGCGACAAGATCGGCCTCGTCGGGCGCAACGGCGCCGGCAAGACCACCCTCACGAAGATCCTCGCGGGCGAGGGGCTTCCCGCGGACGGCCGCATCGACCGCTCCGGCGAGGTCGGCTACCTCCCGCAGGACCCGCGGTCCGGCAACCCCGAGGACCTCGCGCGCACCCGCATCCTCGACGCCCGCGGCCTCGGCCAGCTGCTGCTCGGCATGGAATCCGCCGCGATCGACATGGGCGACGCCGACTCGGCGACGAGCGAGCGGGCGATGAAGAAGTACGGCAACCTGCAGGACAAGTTCCTCGCGCTGGGCGGGTACGCGGCCGAGGCCGAGGCCGCGTCGATCGCGAGCAACCTCTCCCTGCCCGACCGCATCCTCGACCAGCCCCTCTCGACCCTCTCCGGCGGCCAGCGCCGACGGATCGAGCTCGCGCGCATCCTCTTCTCCGGTGCCGACACGATGCTCCTCGACGAGCCGACCAACCACCTCGACGCCGACTCCGTCGTCTGGCTGCGGGACTACCTGAAGTCGTTCCAGGGCGGCCTGATCGTGATCAGCCACGACATCGAACTGGTGGAGGAGACGGTCAACCGGGTCTTCTACCTCGACGCCAATCGCACCGTCATCGACGTGTACAACATGAACTGGAAGAACTACCTGCGCCAGCGGGCCGCCGACGAGGAGCGACGCAAGAAGGAGCGCGTCAACGTCGAGAAGAAGGCGTCCGTACTGCAACTGCAGGCAGCGAAGTTCGGCGCGAAGGCATCGAAGGCCGCCGCGGCGCATCAGATGGTGCGTCGGGCGGAGAAGATGCTCTCCGGTCTCGACGAGGTTCGCTCGGTCGACCGCGTCGCCAAACTGCGCTTCCCCGAGCCCGCGCCGTGCGGCCGCACCCCGCTGATGGCCTCCAACCTCAGCAAGAGCTACGGGTCGCTCGAGATCTTCGCCGCGGTCGACCTCGCGATCGACCGCGGCTCGAAGGTTGTCGTGCTCGGCTTCAACGGAGCGGGCAAGACCACCCTGCTCCGGATGCTCGCGGGCGTCGACCAGCCCGACACCGGGCAGATCGAGCCGGGCCACGGACTGCGGATCGGGTATTACGCGCAGGAGCACGAGACGATCGACGTCAAGCGGAGCGTGCTCGAGAACATGGTCTCCTCCTCACCGTCGATCACCGAGATGGAGGCCAGGCGCGTGCTCGGGTCGTTCCTCTTCACCGGAGATGACTCGCACAAGGCCGCCGGGGTGCTCTCCGGCGGAGAGAAGACCCGGCTGGCTCTCGCCATGATCGTCGTGTCGGGCGCGAACGTGCTGCTGCTCGACGAGCCGACCAATAACCTCGACCCGGCCAGCCGCGAAGAGATCCTCGACGCACTCTCGAACTACTCTGGCGCCGTCGTGCGCGGGAGCCACGACGAGGGCGCCGTCGAAGCCCTCAACCCCGAGCGCGTACTCATCCTGCCCGATGGCACCGAGGACTTCTGGAACAAGGACTACGCGGACCTGATCAGTCTGGCCTGACCGCTAGCGGCGTTCGCTCGCCTCGAGCAGCGCGTCCTCCGACTCATCGTCGGACGGCGCCTTCGCGGCGCGGCGACGGGCGCGCGCGTCCGCGCGCTCCTTCTCCGCCGGGTCGTCCGCGTTCACGGTGCTGTACTCCTGGCGCAGGGCCCAGCCGAGTCCGATGAAGGCGAGAATCGCGAACACGAACCACTGCAGCGCGTACGACAGGTG
>JAJAZI010000123.1 GCA_026785785.1 Microbacteriaceae bacterium | reverse complement strand
GCTCCCCGCCTTCATCCCGATCCTCCTCCCGCTCGCCGTGCTCGTGGTGCCCCTGCTCGACTTCGGGCTTGCGGTGTTCCGACGGCTGCGCGCCGGCAAGTCACCGTTCAGCGCCGACCGAAAACACCTACACCACCGCCTGCTCGACATGGGCCACAGCCACTTCCACGCCGTGCTGATCTTCTACGCGTGGACCGCGGTCATCGCGGTCGGTTTTCTCATGTTCCTTTTCGTGCCGCCGTGGTGGGCGGTCGCGTTCATCGTCGTCGGCCTCATCATCTGCTCCTGGATCACCCTGTTGCCGTTCACCGGGCGCAAAGCCGTCGAGGCGGCCGTTCAGCGCGCCAGTGCCAGTCAGACCCTCGAGACCCGCGGCAATCGCTACGACCCGCTCGACGCGGCATCCATCGACCTGCCCGACGACGAGCACGTCCCGCCCGAGAACGCCGCAGAGCAGGCGGCGATCCTCGCGGCCCTCGCCGGAAAGGAACGACAATGAGCGCCATCCCCATCCTCCGGAGGGCGCTGATCCTCGGCGGCATCTTCGCGCTCGTGCTCGCGATCGTCGGCGCCCTGGTCGGCTTCCTCGTCGCCGGCGGCATCGGTCTCGTCTCTGCCTTGATCGGTGCGGCGATGGCCTTCGTGTTCCTCGGCATCACGGCCATGAGCATCCTGCTCGCGAGCCGCTACGACGTGCTGGCGTTCTTCGGAATCGTCATGGGCGCCTGGCTGTTGAAGTTCATCCTGTTCCTCGTGCTCGCCGTCGCGCTGCGCGATCAGGCCTTCATCGACCAGACCGTGATGTTCGTCACCCTCGTCATCGGCGTGGTCGGAACCCTCGTCGTCGACATGGTCGTCGTCTCACGGTCCCGGCTACCGTACGTGAGTGACATCAGGCTTCCCGGTGACGCTCCGCAGCGGCCAGACGCAGACTAACGATTGGTCAGTCGTGGTCGTCTCTTGCTAGAGTCATGACGAACAAACCCCCCCCTTTCTGTGCCGCGTGAGTTCACGCCCCGAGCTTGGAGATGGCGCTGCTACTCAACGCTCTCAATTCCGTCCTTCCCCTTGCCACCGATGGCGAAAGCGAAGAGGGAGTATTCGTCGGTCCGTCGATCGCCGAGTTCTTCCCTGAAGCCGTCCTATTCGTCGGCACGCCGTTCGAGATGAACCGGATCATGATGATCCGTATCGCGGTTCTGCTCTCGCTCATGCTGTTCTTCTACCTCGCGACCCGCCGCATGTCTCTCATCCCGACCCGCGCGCAGTCGATCGCCGAACTCGGCCTTGGACTCGTCCGGGTCAACATCGCCGAGGACCTGCTGGGCAAGAAAGACGCAGCGCGATTCCTGCCGCTGCTCACGACGTTCTTCTTCCTGATCCTCGGAATGAACATCACCGGAATCGTTCCCGCGATGAACATCGCGGGAACGTCGGTCATCGGCATCCCGCTGCTGCTCGCGGTCGTCGCTTATGTCGTCTTCATCTACGCGGGGCTCAAGAAGCACCCGGCGGCGTTCGTGCGCAACTCGCTCTTCCCGCCCGGCGTGCCATGGCCGCTCTACATCATCGTGACCCCGATCGAGTTCGTGTCGACCTTCATCCTCCGGCCGATCACCCTCACGCTGCGACTGCTCATGAACATGATCGTCGGCCACCTCCTGCTCGTCCTCTTCTTCCTGGCCACGTCGTTCTTCTTCTTCGAAGTCGATGGGGTCGCGAGGCTGTTCGGCGTGGGCACCCTGGCATTCGGGTTCGTCTTCACGCTCTTCGAAATCTTGGTCGCCGTGCTGCAGGCGTACGTTTTCACCCTGCTGACCACTGTCTACATCCAGCTCGCGCTGGCAGACGAGCACTAGCTAACTCGACCGGGGCAATCGCCCCAGTCGTTCATCACGGAAGGAATCACCACGTGGACGCATCAACCGTCGTTGCTGAGCTCAGCGGAAACATCGCGACCGTAGGCTATGGCCTCGCGGCAATCGGACCCGCCATCGGCGTGGGAATCGTCGTCGGCAAGACGATCGAGTCGGTCGCTCGCCAGCCCGAACTGCAGGGCCGCCTCACGGTGCTCATGTACATCGGTATCGCATTCACCGAGGCGCTGGCATTCATCGGCATCGCCACGTACTTCATCTTCGTCTAAGGACCGCGCATGTCTTCCGCAACATTCTCAGTGGTAGTAGCCGAGGAGGCTTTTAATCCTCTGCTGCCCGCGCTCCCGGACCTCGTCTGGGGTGCGGTGTGTTTTGTCGTGCTTCTGGCGTTCTTCTGGTGGAAGATTCTGCCGACCGTCAAGAAGGGTCTGGACGCCCGCGCCGAAGCCATCGAGGGCGGCATCAAGAAGGCGGAGAACGCCCAGGCCGAGGCTGCGGCTGCCCTGCAGCAGTACAACGAGCAGCTCGCTGAGGCTCGTGCCGAGGCAGGACGGATCCGCGAGGCGGCTCGCGCCGACGGCGTGAAGATTCTCAACGACCTCAAAACGCAGGCCTCCATCGAGGCGGCTCGGATCACGGCGAACGCGTCGGCACAGATTGAGGCGGAGCGCCAGAGTGCTCTCGTATCGCTGCGTGCCGAGGTCGGCTCGCTCGCGATCGACCTCGCATCCGGAGTCATCGGCGAGAGCCTCACGGACGACAAGCGGTCCGCCGCGCTGGTCGACCGCTTCCTCGCCGACCTCGAAGCCGCAGACCTCAAGTCGGCTCGCGCGAGCGACAAGGTGAGCAGGTAACCGTGGGTTCTGCGTCCAGACAAGCGCTGTCGTCCTCGAGGGCGGAGCTCTCCGCGCTCGGCGGCAACGTCGATCTGGCGACGGCGGAGCAGCTTTTCGCTGCCGCACGTGCCATCGGTGGATCGCTGCAGTTGCGGTCAATCCTCGCCGATGCTTCGACGGCTCCCGAGGTCAAGAAGGCCGCGATCACCGCGGTCTTCGGATCTTCGTTCGGCCGCACAGCGCTCGAACTCTTGGCATCGGCGGCCAGCAAGCGCTGGTCGTCCGACGACGACCTGCTCAGTGGGATCGAAGAAATCGGCATTCGTGCTGCGGCCGATTCCGCAGCACCGGGAGTGAGCGTCGAGAGCGAGCTGTTTGCGTTCGGCCGGGCCGTGAGCTCGGATGACGAACTCGAACTCGCCGTCGGCAGCAAGCTCGGCGCCACTGCCTCGAAGGTCACCCTCGTGCAGACCCTGCTCGAGAAGAAGGTGTCGCCGCAAGCGCTCGCGATCGTGCTGCAGCTCGTGCAGCATCCGCGGGGCCGTCGCATCGGCGCACTCGTGCGCTACGCGGCATCCGTCGTCGCGGACCAGTCCGGCCTCGCGGTCGCGACCGTGACGAGCGCCAAGCAGATCGCGCCCGAGCAGCTCGTGCGCCTCCAGCAGGGGCTCTCGGCCAGCTACGGCAAGCAACTGCGCATCAATGTGGTCATCGATCCCGCCGTTATTGGCGGGATCCGGGTGCAGGTGGGAGACGACGTCATCGACGGCAGCGTCTCCTCTCGCATCAAGGACCTGAGACTTCAGCTTGCGGGCTGACAACCGGGATTGCCGCAAGGCGGTCCCACCAGAAGGATTCGGGACGGACCACCGTCCCGCCAGCAGACAGGAAGAACGATGGCAGAAGTAACGATCAGCCCCGATGAGATCCGCGACGCCCTCAAGGACTTCGTCAAGGCCTACGACCCGAGCCGGGCATCGACGACCGAGGTCGGCTACGTCACGGATGCCGGAGATGGAATCGCCCACGTCGAGGGACTCCCCGGCGTCATGGCGAACGAACTCATCAAGTTCGCCGACGGTACTCTCGGGCTTGCCCAGAACCTCGACGAGAACGAGATCGGTGTCGTCGTCCTTGGCGAGTTCACCGGAATCGAAGAGGGCATGGAGGTCACCCGCACGGGTGAAGTCCTGTCCGTGCCCGTCGGAGACGGCTACCTGGGTCGCGTCGTCGACCCGCTCGGCGAGCCCATGGACGGTCTCGGCGAGATCGCCTCGGAGGGACGCCGTGCCCTCGAACTCCAGGCGCCAGGCGTCATGCAGCGCAAGAGCGTGCACGAGCCCATGCAGACCGGAATCAAGGCAATCGACGCCATGATCCCGATCGGCCGAGGCCAGCGTCAGCTGATCATCGGCGACCGCCAGACCGGCAAGACGGCCATCGCGCTCGACACGATCATCAACCAGAAGGCCAACTGGGAGTCCGGCGACGTCAACAAGCAGGTTCGCTGCATCTACGTCGCCATTGGGCAGAAGGGCTCCACGATCGCCGGCATCAAGGCCGCGCTCGAGGATGCCGGAGCAATGGAGTACACGACGATCGTCGCGAGCCCCGCCTCCGACCCCGCCGGCTTCAAGTACCTCGCCCCGTACACCGGCTCGGCCATCGGCCAGCACTGGATGTACGCCGGCAAGCACGTTCTCATTATCTTCGACGACCTGTCCAAGCAGGCCGAGGCCTACCGCGCCGTGTCGCTGCTGCTGCGTCGGCCGCCGGGACGCGAGGCCTACCCCGGCGACGTGTTCTACCTGCACTCCCGCCTGCTGGAGCGTTGCGCGAAGCTGTCCGACGAGCTCGGCGCCGGTTCGATGACGGGACTCCCGATCATTGAGACCAAGGCGAACGACGTCTCGGCGTACATCCCGACCAACGTGATCTCGATCACCGACGGCCAGATCTTCCTGCAGTCCGACCTCTTCAACGCGAACCAGCGTCCCGCGGTCGACGTGGGTATCTCGGTCTCGCGAGTCGGTGGGGACGCGCAAGTGAAGTCGATCAAGAAGGTCTCCGGAACTCTCAAGCTCGAGCTCGCCCAGTACCGCTCGCTCGAGGCGTTCGCGATGTTCGCGTCCGACCTCGACCCGGCCAGCCGTCGCCAGCTCGCCCGAGGCGCCCGCCTGACCGAGCTGCTGCGCCAGCCGCAGTACTCGCCGTACCCCGTCGAGGAGCAGGTCGTCTCGATCTGGGCCGGAACGAACGGCAAGCTCGACGAGGTGCCGGTGCCCGACATCCTGCGGTTCGAGCGCGAACTGCTCGACTTCCTGGGTCGCAACACCGACATCCTGACGACGCTGCGCGAGACGAACGTGCTCTCCGACGACACCGTCAGCGGGCTGACCGAGCAGATCGACAAGTTCAAGCTCGAGTTCCAGACAGGCGAGGGCAAGCCGCTCGCATCCGTCGGCCGCGAGGTGTTCGAGGAGCTCCCGGAAGAAGAGGTCAACCAGGAGAAGATCGTCAAGGGTCGCCGCTGATATGGGATCGCAAGTCCGCGTCTACCGGCAGAAGATCAAGTCTGCCCAGACGACCAAAAAGATCACGAAGGCCATGGAGCTCATCTCCGCTTCGCGTATCCAGAAGGCGAAGCAGCGTGTAGCGGCCTCCGGGCCCTACTCGCGCGCTGTCACGCGTGCCGTCTCGGCCGTGGCTACGTTCTCGAACGTCGACCACGTGCTCACGACGGAACCGGAGGTCATCGAGCGCGCCGCGATCGTGATTTTCTCCTCCGACCGCGGTCTTGCGGGAGCGTTCAACTCCAACGTGCTCCGTGAGGCTGAAGAGCTCGCCGCCCTCCTGCGCCACCAGGGCAAGGACGTCGTCTACTACCTCGTCGGTCGCAAGTCCGTCGGCTACTTTAAGTTCCGCAAGCGTGACGCGGAGCGGGAGTGGACAGGCGGAACCGACAATCCCGAGTTCGCGACGGCGAAGGAGATCGGCGATGCTGTCGTCTCCCGCTTCCTCCAGCCGGCGAGCGAGGGTGGCGTGGACGAGATCCACATCGTCTACAACCGCTTCGTGAGCATGATGGTTCAGGTTCCCGAGGTCGTGCGACTGCTTCCCCTCGAGGTGGTCGAAGGAGTCGAGGCTCCTGACGACAACGAACCGCTTCCGCTGTACGACTTCGAACCGGATGCCAGCGATGTACTCGACGCGCTTCTGCCCGTGTACATCGAGAGCCGGATCTTCAACGCGATGCTGCAGTCCGCTGCCGCGAAGCACGCCGCTACCCAGAAGGCGATGAGGTCGGCAAGCGACAACGCGGACAAGCTCATCACCACCTACACCCGGTTGGCGAACAATGCCCGCCAGTCCGAGATCACCCAACAGATTTCTGAGATCGTGGGCGGCGCAGACGCCCTCGCCTCGGCCAAGAAGTAGAGAGAACGAGAAGAGAGAAGCCATGACTGACACCGTAATTGCGTCGGCCTCGACGAAGACCGCCGGCGTCGGGCGTATCGCCCGCGTCACCGGCCCGGTCGTCGACATCGAGTTTCCGCACGACTCGATCCCGGAGATCTACAATGCCCTGAAGACCACGATCACGATCGGCGACAGCTCGACCGAGATCACCCTCGAGGTTGCGCTGCACCTCGGCGACGACCTCGTTCGCGCCATCGCGCTGAAGCCGACCGATGGACTCGTCCGCGGCCAGGAGGTGCGCGACACCGGCGGGGCAATCTCCGTCCCCGTCGGCGACGTGACCAAGGGCAAGGTGTTCAACGTCATCGGCGAGGTGCTGAACGCCGACGCCGACGGCAAGGTCAACGGCGAGTCGTTCGAGATCACCGAGCGCTGGCCCATCCACCGCAAGCCCCCGGCATTCGACCAGCTCGAGTCGAAGACCGAGCTCTTCGAGACCGGCATCAAGGTCATCGACCTTCTCACCCCGTACGTGCAGGGTGGAAAGATCGGCCTGTTCGGTGGTGCCGGTGTCGGCAAGACCGTGCTCATCCAGGAGATGATCCAGCGCGTTGCGCAGGACCACGGTGGTGTGTCGGTGTTCGCCGGAGTCGGCGAGCGCACCCGTGAGGGCAACGACCTCATCGCCGAGATGGAGGAGGCGGGCGTCTTCGACAAGACCGCCCTCGTCTTCGGCCAGATGGACGAGCCGCCGGGAACGCGTCTTCGCGTTGCCCTGTCGGCGCTGACGATGGCGGAGTACTTCCGTGACGTGCAGAAGCAGGATGTGCTGCTGTTCATCGACAACATCTTCCGCTTCACGCAGGCCGGCTCCGAGGTGTCGACTCTTCTGGGCCGCATGCCCTCCGCCGTCGGGTACCAGCCGAACCTCGCGGACGAGATGGGTGTGCTCCAGGAGCGCATCACCTCGACCCGTGGTCACTCGATCACGTCACTGCAGGCCATCTACGTGCCCGCTGATGACTACACCGACCCGGCGCCGGCGACCACCTTCGCCCACCTCGACGCCACCACGGAACTGAGCCGCGAGATCGCCTCGCGCGGTCTCTACCCGGCCGTCGACCCGCTCACCTCCACGAGCCGCATCCTCGACCCCCGCTACCTGGGCGAGGACCACTACCGCGTGGCGACGAGCGTCAAGTCGATCCTTCAGAAGAACAAGGAGCTGCAGGAGATCATCGCGATCCTCGGTGTCGACGAGCTCTCCGAAGAAGACAAGATCACCGTCTCCCGCGCCCGCCGCATCCAGCAGTTCCTCTCGCAGAACACCTACATGGCGAAGAAGTTCACGGGTGTCGAGGGTTCGACCGTGCCTCTTAAGGAGACGATCGAGTCGTTCGACGCGATCGTGAAGGGCGACTTCGACAGTGTCGCCGAGCAGGCCTTCTTCAACGTCGGCGGCATCTCCGACGTCGAAGAGAAGTGGGCTCAGATCCAGAAGGAAAACGACTAACGTGGCTGATCTCACTGTGAGCGTCGTCTCGGCCGACCAGGAAATCTGGTCGGGCACGGCGTCGATGGTCGTCGCTCGGACGACTGAGGGCGAAATCGGAATTCTGCCCGGCCATGAGCCGGTTCTTGCGATCCTGGGCAGCGGTGAGGTTCGCCTCACCGTGGCCGGGGGCGGCTCGGTTCGCGCGAAGGCGGATGACGGATTCCTCTCGGTCGAGCACGACACCGTGACGATCGTCGCTCGCTCAGCGGAACTCGTCGAGGGCTGACGGGTCGGCGATGCTGATCGCGATGGCAGGGCTGCCGGGAACCGGCAAGAGCACGATCGCCGGACACATCGGCGCGCGGCTCGGCGCCGCCGTCGTCTCGGTCGACCCGATCGAGGCTGCGATTCTGACCGCGGGAATCGACAGCGACCAGCCGACGGGTCTCGCTGCCTACCTGGTCGCCGAGACGCTCGCCGAGTCGGTGCTCTCCGCGGGGCATAGCGTCGTCGTCGATGCCGTCAACGCCGTCGAGCCAGCCAGGGAGCAGTGGGTCGGGCTCGCGAAGCGGCAGGGCGTCGAGCTCAGGTTCGTCGAGGTTATGTGTTCCGACCGCGATCTGCACCTCAATCGCCTCGCCGCGCGGGACGCGAAACTACCCCACCTCGCCGAGCCGCATAGGTACGCGGTCGAGCAGAGCCTCGAGGATTACTCGGCGTGGCACGGGCAGAGCGGTGCCGCCCCGCGGCTGACGCTGGACACCTCGCACAGTGTGGAGTCGAACGTCGCGGCGGCACTCGCTTTCCTCGCGGGCTGATGCTCGTTCTGCTTCCGCCGTCGGAGACCAAGCGTGACGGCGGAGACGATCGGTCCCTCGATCTGTCCAGGCTGAGCTTCCAGGGGCTCACCGTGTCGCGCGCTGCGGCCCTCGACGCGACCAGTGCTCTCGCGCTGGATCCGGATGCGATGGCCGCCGCGCTGCGGCTCGGCCCCACCCAGCGCGGCGAGCTCGAGCGCAACCGTCGCATCGCCCAGTCTCCCGTGATGCCCGCGATGGACCGCTACACAGGGGTGCTCTACGACGCGCTGGAT
>JAJAZI010000122.1 GCA_026785785.1 Microbacteriaceae bacterium | reverse complement strand
CAGCTGGTTGCCGAGGGCGAACGCGTCGCCGGCGGCGCTGCCGACCTGGCCGATGGTGGCGGCGAGCACGATGGCCTTGACGAAGCCGAGCAGGCGCGACACGAGGGTCCCGGACGCGAGGAGGGCGCTCGCGCGGCCCAGACCCGATGACGGCCGTGGCGCGGGATCGGCGGGCGGGCTAGTCATGTGCCTTCGTTGCGGCATCCGACTCCGGGGCACCATTCGCGGGGGCGTCGAGTGATGGGACGTCGTTCGGCTCCTGCGCGCCCGTGTCGGCCGGAGCAACAATCTCGATAGGACCGTCGGTCTCGGCTGGTTGGCTGGTCTCAGCTGCCGCGGCCGCCTCGGTCTGCTCGGCCGCCTCGGTCGCCCCGGGGGGGGTTGGCCGCCGGCGCCGGCGGACGGTGCGGATGATGCCGAGCAGGAAGACCAGAAGGAGGAGCCCCGCGAGAACCGATGTGACGGCGGTCTCCCAGCCGGCCTGCACGGTGATCTCGGCCTGGGCCGGCTGCGAGAGGGGAACGCCGGTCTCGCTCGTGAGCGAGATGGTGATGACGACCGTGCCGTTCGCGACGGATTGGACCGGGATGGAGGCGCGGTTCTGCGAGTTCGCCGCGATCTCCACCCGCACCTGGGGCTCGGTCACATCGAGGATGGCGGTTCGCGAGGTGACCGTCACGATCACCGCGACCGGCACCGGAAGGTTGTTGCTGATGGTGATCGGCAGCGGTCCGCTGTCGGACCACTGGGTGATGGTGGCGGTCTCGACCTGCACCGCGGAGAGGACCTCGCCGGAGGTTGCGAGGTAGTCGCCGACCTCGGTCGCCCAGGCCGGTTCGGTGGTGTTCCACGACTGGGAGGCCAGGGCGAGCAGCGACAGCCGCCGGTCGCCGGTGAGCACGGTGGGGTCGGCCGCGATCGTGGCGAACTGCGCCACGGCAGCCTCGGAGGCGAACATCGATTGCAGCCCTTGGACCTGCTCCGTCGCGACGGGCATGTCAACGATCTTGCCAAGGGCGGGGGTCGTGGCCCTCGCGTCGGCGAGCGTGGCCGGCGCCGACCAGCCGATCGCGCCGAGCGCGCTGATCGTGTCGAACAGCCGGAACCCGCCGAGCGCGTCGCTGCGGCCGAGTGTGGCGAACACGGTACGGCCGGCACCGGCATCCGGGTCCTCCGCGGCGAGAGCCGCGAGCGAGGCCGTCAGCCGCACCATCGCCGCCTCCCAGCTCGCAAAGGTGGAGGCGTCGACGGCGTCGCTCAGCAGGTCAGAGATGATCGCGTCTGAGGTCAGCACGGACCCCTCGCCAATCGTTCCGGCGGCGTTTCCCGTGGTGGCTCCGTCGCCGAGAGTGGAGTTCTCGGAGGAGAGGATCGTGGTGTTGAGCCCGGCAGCGGCGAACGTGCCGAGGTCCGCCCCGACGACCGTTCCGGCGCGGGGCCAGGCGATTCCCGTCGCACTGTAGTTCCAGTCGAGGAGGGATTGCAGGTCGGGAGCCGAGGGCGTGACCGGTTCGCCGGAGGGAGATGGGCTCGGCGGGGCGGTTTCGGCCCCGGTACCCTCGGGGAACAGGTCGGTGTCGATCGCGAAGCTCGTGGGCGCGAGCACGCCGCCGCCGGCTTGGCTGGTTGCGGCGATGTCGGTGTCGGCGTAGCTGAGCGGGAAGGTCTGGTTGGGGGCGGATTCGAGCCGGGCCAGCCAGTCGGTCGCCGACTCGGGTGCGGAGGTGCCGAGCAGCCGGATAGAGGCGATGATGCGCGGGTCGATGCCGAGCGCGACCGGGCGGCCGAACGTCGCGTCGAGCTGGCGGGCGAGTAGCCCACCCTGCGACGTGTAGGTTTCGAGCAGTTCGCCACTCACCACCCCCGAGGTCGAGGCGGGAAGGGTGATCGGGAGGGCGATCGCCAACCCCGTCGGGGTGAATCCGCCGTCGGGGTTGACCGTGACCGTCGATCGACCCTCGCCGGGCCGGTTGTCGGCGGAGGCCACCAGCACCGAGAGGCGTCGAGCGCCGAACGGGACCGCCTCGTCGAAGCCGACCGCTGCGGCAGGCACGACGATCGTCGCCAGTGCGGTCGATTCTCCCGGGAACAGCTCGGGAGAGCCCACCTGCGCGATCGCGTCGCCGCGGTCCGCCTGGAGGGGGAGGGCGGCATCCGGTTCCGCGAGCCAGGTCGCGAGGCTGTCCCGACCGTCGACAACGGCGCGGTCGAGGTAGACCGTCGCGGTGCCAGCGGGGAGGGTGTCGCTCGAGCGGTTGGCGACGACGACCGACAGGATGAGGTCCTCGCCGGCACGGAGGAGGCCGGATGCGGCAGGCACGACGTCGACCGAAATCTCGGCGGTGGCCGCGGGGGACTCGACGGTTGGCACGGCGGCGATCGCGGCGGGCCCCATGGCCGCGGGCGCAACGAACGCGCCGACGACGACGGCGAGCGCGAGGAGGGGTCTGACGATTCTCATGGCTGTTGGTCGATCCGCGGGCAACGCCGCGGCCGACATGAAGCGATTCTAGGCCGTCGCCACCGGTTGGCCTCGGACGCGAGGGGCATCCTCGTGCGCCGGTGCGGTGGCGGGGGTGTGGCAAGCTTGACGACCATGGAGAGCGTCGCTTCGGCAATCAAGAGGCTCGCCGACCTCGCCGCGCTGCCGCACATCTCCCGTCTCTCCGCCGCCTTCGCCGCCGCCGGCCACGAACTCGCCCTCGTCGGCGGTCCGGTCCGCGATGCGTTCATTGGTCGGCAGCTTAACGACCTCGACTTCACGACGAGCGCGGTCCCCGACGAGATCCTCGCTGTCGTGAAGCCGCTCGCCGACGTGCACTGGGACATCGGCCGGGCGTTCGGCACGATCGGTGCCCGCATCGACGGGCACACCGTTGAGATCACGACGTACCGCACCGACGCCTATGACGGGGAGACCCGCAAGCCCCTCGTGGAGTTCGGTGACAGCCTCGAGGGCGACCTCGTTCGGCGTGATTTCACGATCAATGCGATGGCGCTGCGCCTGCCGGAGCTCGTGCTCGTCGACCCCGCCGGCGGGCTCGACGACCTGCTCGCCGGGCGGATCACGACGCCAGGCGCCCCAGAGGCATCCTTCGGCGACGACCCGCTGCGGATGCTGCGCGCCGCGCGTTTCACCTCGCAGCTCGGTTTCACGGTCGCGGAGCCGACGAGGCAGGCGATGGACGCCCTCGCCGGGCAGATCAGCATCGTCTCGGTCGAGCGGATCAGCGACGAACTGTCGAAGCTGCTGCGCACGCCGCGCCCGCGGGTCGGGTTCGAACTGCTCGATGCGACGGGCATCGCCGCCCTCGTGCTGCCCGAGTTCCCCGCCCTGCGGCTGGAGATCGACGAACACCACCACCACAAGGACGTCTACGAGCACAGCCTCACCGTGCTCGACCAGGTCATCGAGCTCGAGGCGTCCCGGGCGCACCCGGAGTCCCCCGACCTCGTGCTGCGCATGGCCGCCCTGCTGCACGACATCGGGAAGCCATCGACCAAGCGCACCGAGCCGGGCGGCGTGGTCACGTTCCATCACCACGACGTGGTCGGCGCGAAGATGGTGGCCAGGCGCCTCAAGGCCTTGCGCTTCGACAAGCAGTTCATCGCCGACGTCGCGCGGCTCGTCGAGCTGCACCTGCGGTTCTTCGGCTACACCGAGGGCGCCTGGACTGATTCGGCCGTGCGCCGGTACGCGCGCGACGCCGGGCCGCTGCTGGACCGGCTGCACATCCTTGTGCGCGCCGACGTCACGACCCGCAACCGGCGCAAGGCCGACCGGCTCTCCTTCGCCTACGACGACCTCGAGGACCGCATCGCGGCGCTCTCTGAGCAGGAGGAGCTCGCCGCCATCCGCCCCGACCTGGACGGCGAGCAGATCATGCGGATCCTCGGCATCCGCCCGGGGCGAGAGGTAGGCGAGGCCTACCGTTTCCTGCTCGAGCTGCGCCTCGATGAGGGTGCGCTGGGCACGGAGGAGACCACCGAGCGTCTCACCGCCTGGTGGGCCGCGCGCCCCTGACGGCCACACCCGCTTCTCTCATTATTCAGGAGTGGGCAGCGGAATTCAGGAGTGTGGAGCGGCCGGATGGCCTCAAATGCCCGGATTGGTCAGGCCGGTCGGGCCCTCGGGCGCCGCCAACTCCTGAATACTGCCTACCACTCCTGAATAATGACAGCGGGATCAGGCGTTGTCACGGATGAACTGCTCAAGCAGCTCCCGCGCCACCGGGTCCGGGTACTGCGTCGGCGGCGACTTCATGAAGTAGGCGGATGCCGACTCGACGGGACCGCCGTGGCCGGCGTCGAGCGCGACCTTCGCCGCGCGGATTGCGTCGATGACCACACCGGCGGAGTTGGGCGAGTCCCACACCTCGAGCTTGTACTCGAGCGTCGTCGGGGCATTGCCGAAGCCGTGGCCCTCGAGGCGCACGAAGGCGAGCTTGCGGTCGTCGAGCCACGGGATGTGGTCGCTCGGGCCGATGTGCACGTCGCGGGCGTTGATCTCGTTGTCGAGGTTGCTTGTGACGGCCTGTGTCTTCGAGATCTTCTTCGATTGCAGCCTGCGACGCTCGAGCATGTTCTTGAAGTCCATGTTGCCGCCGACGTTCAGCTGGTAGGTGCGGTCAAGCACGAGCCCGCGCTCTTCGAACAGGCGGGCGAGCACGCGGTGGGTGATGGTCGCGCCGAGCTGGCTCTTGATATCGTCACCGACGATGGGCACGCCGGCGGCGGTGAACTTGGCCGCCCACTCCGGGTCGCTCGCAATGAACACCGGCAAGGCGTTGACGAACGCCGCCCCCGCGTCGATCGACGCCTGCGCATAGAACTTCGCCGCCTCCTCGCTGCCGACCGGGAGGTAGCAGACAAGCACGTCGACGGAGGCGTCGCGGAGCGCCTGCGCCACGTCGACGACCGCGGCATCCGATTCCTCGATCGTGTCGAGGTAGTACTCGCCGAGCCCGTCGAGGGTCGGTCCGCGCTGCACGGTCACGCCGGTCGGTGCGACCTCGGCGAAGGCGAGCGTGTTGTTCTCGCCGGCCCAGATTGCGTCGGCGAGGTCGGCGCCGACCTTGGCGGCGTCGACGTCGAATGCGGCCACGAAGTCGACATCGCCGACGGAATAGGGGCCGAACCGGTTGTGCATGAGCCCAGGGATGACCTCGTCGGCGGCGGCGTCACGGTAGAACGTGACTCCTTGGACGAGGGCGTTGGCGCAGTTTCCCACTCCGACGATGGCGACGCGAAGAGACATGAGTTCGAGCTCCTTGATAGTTACAGTGTTCGCTGACTACACTAGGCAGGTTGCCCGGACTCAGCTGACACGCTCACTGAGCAGGGCGCACATATAACCCTCCTGTCACAGACCGTCTGTGACCGTTTAGTCCGAAGGAGGTGGGTTAGTCATGCAGCAATACGAACTTATGGTCATCCTCGATCCAGAGATCGATGAGCGCACCGTCGCTCCCAGCCTCGACAAGTTCCTCAATGTCATCCGCAACGCGGGTGGATCGATCGACAAGGTCGACATCTGGGGACGCCGTCGCCTGGCGTACGAGATCAACAAGAAGACCGAGGGCATCTACGCCGTCGTCGCGTTGACCTCCGACTCCGCCGCGACCGTCGAGCTCGACCGCCAGCTGAAGCTCAGCGAAGCGGTTATGCGCACCAAGGTGCTCCGCGCCGAGGAAGCAATCGCCCAGGTTGCCGAAGCCGCCAAGCTCTCCGCAGAGAAGGCAGCCCGCAAGGCAGCCGCCCCCGCGAAGGTCGCTCCGGTGTCTGACGACTCCGCCGCGAAGGTTGCCGCCGCTCCCAAGACTCCGGCAGCTCCTGCCGCGCCCGAAGCACCGGTCGCCGAGTAGCTCATGGCCGGCGAAACAGTAATCACTGTGGTGGGTAACCTCACCAGCGACCCGGAGCTGCGGTACACGCAGAACGGTCTGGCGGTTGCGAACTTCACCATCGCCTCCACTCCCCGGAGCTTCGACCGTGCGTCGAACGACTGGAAGGACGGCGAAGCGCTGTTCCTGCGCGCGAGCGTATGGCGCGAGTTCGCTGAGCATGTCGCCGGTTCGCTGACGAAGGGTTCGCGCGTTGTCGCGACCGGTCGTCTGAAGCAGCGGTCGTACGAGACCAAAGAAGGCGAGAAGCGCACCAGCATCGAGCTCGAGGTCGACGAGATCGGTCCTTCGCTTCGCTACGCGACGGCTCAGGTCACGCGTACGTCGAGCTCCCGTGAAGGCGACAGCGGCGGTGGCGGTGGCGGTAATCCGCAGCAATCACGCGGCCAGGTAGCTGGCGAGCCGTGGGCCCCGACCGCTCCTGCGGCAGCTTCGGGTGCCGGCGGCGACGTCTGGAACACTCCAGGCAGCTTCAACGACGAGACCCCGTTCTAACCCGCGGCCTCGTCCCACATCATTACTTCTACTGAAAGCAGATAAATCATGGCTGGAAAGAGCAGCGGCGATCGCCGTAAGCCCCTCCGGACTGCCAAGGGCGGCAAGCCAGTCGCCCCGGCGAAGTCCATTCGCGTCGGCGTCATCGATTACAAGGATGTCGCAACGCTTCGCAAGTTCATTTCCGAGCGTGGAAAGATCCGTGCTCGCCGTATCACCGGTGTCTCCGTTCAGGAGCAGCGTCTCATCGCCCGTGCCGTCAAGAACGCACGTGAGATGGCACTGCTGCCCTACGCCGGCTCAGGCCGTTAAGGAGCCCTGACATGTCAAAGCTGATCCTCACGCACGAGGTCACCGGTCTCGGTGCCCCCGGCGACGTCATTGACGTCAAAAACGGCTATGCCCGTAACTTCCTTGTACCCCAGGGCTTCGCGGTCATGTGGAGCCGGGGCGGCGAAAAGCAGATCGAGCAGATCAAGGCTGCCCGAGCAGCTCGCGAGCACGCCACGATCGAAGAAGCCAAGGACCTCAAGGCCCGCCTCGAGGCGACCACCGTCACGCTGAAGGTCAAGGCCGGAGCCGGCGGACGCCTGTTCGGGTCGGTCAAGGCGTCGGATGTTGCTGATGCAGTGGCCACACAGGGCCTCGGCACCGTCGACAAGCGCAAGATCGAGATCACCTCGGCCATCAAGGCCACCGGTGACCACGAGGCATCCATTCGCCTGCGCGATGACCTCACCGCAACCATCACCCTGCGGGTGGTTGCCGCGAAATAGTACCCCCGCAACGGGTGGCGGTGGCTCGGAACTACGGTTCCGGGCCACCGCTTTTTTGTACCCCGTCAACCCCTTTGTGCACAGTTGGGCGTGTCACCGCGCAACCCTCAAGTTAAACTCTAGACAACTTTCTACACACACCCTGCGGAATCCTAAATTCCCGGTCAAGAGGCCAATAAAATGTCAGGGTACTGGGTTACTAACAGTCCAGTCCACAGGTTGTGCACACGCCGCCCGGCGTTTCGCCCAAGCTTTCCACAGCTCTGTCCACAGGTGGGATTAGTGCCGGTTGGGCGTGCGGGTTCCGTGCTTCTAGTGTGTGACAGCGCGTCCTACCCAAGGGGGGGATGATGCCGTGCGGTCCGCCGCCGTCGGCGATGTCGCCGGCATCCGCTACACAAGTCAATGAAGGAGGTCCATCATGTCGATAGCCCATTTGGGACTCGCGGGACCAGGCGAAGGCCGATCCGCGCAGCAGCGGCAGCAGTCCGAGCGCACGCCTCCGCATGACCTGCTCGCGGAGCAGAGCGCCATCGGCGGGATGCTGCTGAGCAAGGATGCCGTGGCCGACGTCATCGAGGCGGTGCGTGCCGTGGACTTCTACATACCCAAGCATGAGATTATCTTCGACGCGATCCTGTCGCTTTACTCCCACGGTGAGCCGACCGACGTCATCGCGGTCACCGACGAGCTTCTGAAGGCGGGCGAGCTCACCCGCGCGGGCGGCGCCGACTACCTGCACACGCTCACCGGCCTCGTGCCGACCGCAGCGAATGCCGGCTTCTACTCGACCATCGTCGCCGAGAAGGCCGTGCTGCGCCGGCTCGTCGAGGCGGGCACCCGCATCGTGCAGATGGGCTACGCGAGCGAGGGCGAGGTCGTCGACCTCGTCAACAACGCGCAGGCTGAGATCTACGGCGTCACCGGCGGTGTCGAGGCGGAGGACTTCATCCCCCTCACGGTCGCCGTCGAGACCGCGATCGGAGAGATCGAGGCGGCCAATGGGCGCGACGGCTCGATGACGGGTGTGCCCACGGGCTTCGCCGAACTCGACGACCTCACGAACGGCCTGCACGGTGGGCAGCTCATCATCATCGCGGCGAGGCCAGCGCTCGGAAAGTCGACCCTCGCGCTCGACTTCGCCCGCGCCGCCTCCATCAAGCACGACATGCCCTCGATCTTCTTCTCGCTCGAGATGGGGCGCAGCGAGATCGCGATGCGCCTGCTCTCGGCCGAGGCATCCGTTCCCCTGCAGAACATGCGCAAGGGCACCGTCGACTCGCGCGACTGGACCACGATCGCGGCAACCCGCGGTCGGATCAACGACGCGCCGCTCTACATCGACGACAGCCCCAACATGACGCTCGTCGAGATCCGCGCCAAATGCCGCAGGCTCAAGCAGAAGGTCGGCCTCAAGCTGGTCATCATCGACTATCTGCAGCTGATGACCTCGGGCAAGAAGGTCGAATCCCGCCAGCAGGAGGTCAGCGAGTTCTCGCGGGCTCTCAAGCTCCTCGCGAAGGAACTGCAGGTGCCGGTCATCGCGCTCTCCCAGCTGAACCGTGGACCGGAACAGCGCACCGACAAGATGCCCGCCCTCTCCGACCTGCGAGAGTCCGGCTCGCTCGAGCAGGATGCCGACATGGTGATCCTGCTGCACCGCGAGAGCGCCTACGAGAAGGAGAACCCGCGAGCGGGCGAGGCCGACCTGATCGTCGCCAAGCACCGGAACGGGCCCACCCGCACCGTCACTGTGGCGTTCCAGGGCCACTTCTCGCGCTTCACCGACATGGCGCCGGCCTAGCCATCCTGAGGGTCCGCCGGGCGCAATTGACGACGGTCGGGCAGCCTGATTTACTATCGAAAGGAGGGGAGTAATCCCCCGTCGTTTCGTCGTCACTTCGGCTCCGCCATCGGAGCCCGGCGGAGCGGGCCCGCCCAGGGCCGGAAGAGACCTCCAGTTGCAACTCTGACTGGAAGGTATTTCCATGGATGTTCCGTTCTGGGCCTGGCTCGCCGTTCTCGGCGTGATCCTCGTCATGCTCGCCATCGACCTCTTCGCCCACCGGCATGCGCACGTCATCGGAGTGCGCGAGGCCGCGGGCTGGTCGATCTTCTGGGTGCTCTCCGGCATCACCTTCGGAATGATCGTATGGACGCTGTTCGGTGCCGAGTTCGGGCAGCAGTACTTCGCCGGCTTCGTGATCGAGAAGTCGCTCGCGGTCGACAACGTCTTCGTCTGGGCGGTCATCTTCGCCGCCTTCGCCGTGCCGCCGCAGTTCCAGCACCGCGTACTTTTCTTCGGCGTCATCGGCGCGCTCGTGTTCCGCGGCCTGTTCATCGCCGGAGGTGTGGTGCTGATCGAGAACTTCAGCTGGATCCTCTACGTGTTCGCCGCTTTCCTGATCTTCACCGGCGTGCAGATGGCGCGGCACCGCGACTCGCACTACGAGCCTCAGAAGTCGATCGTCCTCCGCTGGTTCCGCCGTCTGGTGCCGATGACCGACGCCTACTACGGGCAGCGCTTCAGTGTGCGGCAGAACGGCCTGAGGCTCGCGACACCGCTTCTTGCGGTGCTCGTGCTCATCGAGGTCACCGACATCGTCTTTGCCGTCGACTCGATCCCGGCGATTTTCGCGGTGACGAGTGAGCCGTTCCTGGTCTTCACAGCGAACGCGTTTGCGATCCTCGGCCTCAGGGCCATGTACTTCCTGCTCGCCGACCTCATGCACCGCTTCATCTACCTCAAGATCGGTCTCTCTTTCCTGCTCATCTGGGTCGGCGTGAAGATGCTCCTGCTCGACGTCATCAAGATCCCAACCGGCGTCTCGCTGGGGGTCATCGCGTTGATCCTGACAGTCTCGATCGTGGCGAGCCTGAGGGCGACCCGCGGCCAGGCGCGACGTCCTGTCGATGCCGCGGCGGTGGGCGCCTATCGAGTCGCGACGGACGAGGAGATCGCGGCACTCGAGCCGAGCTGGCGACGGCGAGCGGTCAGCCGGGAGCGCGTAAACTAGTGGGGTTCGTCACTCGAGAAAGGGGTCGTCCTCGTGTCCGTTCTCCTGGATGACCCCGTGCAGCGCGCTGCCTATTGGCCGCTCCCGATCGCTCGCGCGATCCCCGCCGCCGCCGTGGCCGGCATCATCACGTTCTCCGCGGACCACTCCGCTACTCTGGGCCAGCTCTCCTTCGGCGGGTTCGCCCTCGTGACCGGGGCGCTCGTCGCGGTCCTGGCCTGGCGGCGCCTCGTCGGCACGGCGGTGCGGCCGTATCTCGTGGCGCAGGGCATCGTGTCGATCGCGCTCGGTGCCCTCGCCCTCGTCCTGCCGCGCGGGGTGCCGTCGCTCTTCCTCGTGGTGACCGTGTGGGCCGCCCTCACGGGCGCCCTCGAGCTCTACAGCGGGCTGCGTGCGCGGCGGCGCCACGTCGCATCCGGTGATCTCCTCACGGTGGGGGCGGTCACCGCCGCCGCCGCGATCGTGTTCGTGCTCATCCCGCCCGAGTTCGCCCAGCAGTTCACCGGTCCGGACGGCGTCGAGCGGATGCTGGACTCGGCGGTCGTCGCTGTCGGGCTGCTCGGAGCCTACGCTGCGATCATTGCGGTGTTCCTCGTTATCGCCGGGCTGTCTGCCAAGTGGGGAACCCAGAAGGCCGGCCCGGCCGCATCCGATGCTGTGAAAGGCAAGTCCACGTGAGCACCACACCGTCCCGCCGCGATCGCTTCCGACCACTGGAGCTGCTGGGCTTCTCCGGTGTGGTCGCGATCTTCATCGGCCTCATCGTGCTGATGTCGACAAGGCAGGCCAGCCTGACGTTCATCTTCGGCGGAATCAGCTTCATCGTCACGCTCATGACCCTCGCGATGCTGTCGCTGACGTCGAAGCCGACGGGCGAGGAGCGCCTCGACATGAGCCAGCAGGACCGTGAGCAGGAACGCGAACAGGACCGTGAGCAGGACCGCGGACAGGACCGCGGACACTGAGTCACCGCGACGGATGATGATGTGCTGCGGCTGACCGCACCTCTCGATCGTGGGCCGCGCCTGGTCTGGCTGTTCGGTCGGCACCGAGGCCGACGCGCGCGCTGGCAGGCTGCCCGGGAACCCCTCAGCGGTCGAGGAAGTCGACCAGGTCGCTCGCGAGTCCCGCATATCCCGCCGGGGTGAGGGCAGCCAGCCGGCCCTTGGCTGCGTCGCTGATATCGAGGGCGCGCACGAATTCGACCAGCTCGGCCCGGCCGACCCGGCGTCCGCGGGTGAGGTCCTTGAGCAGGGCGTAGGGATCGGTGATCGAGCTGTTTCCCGCCGTGATCTCGGCCCGGATGACGGTCTGGATGGCCTCGCCCAGAATCTCCCAGTTGCCGTCGAGGTCCTCGGCGAGGCGAACCTGATTCACTGCGATCTCGCCGAGGCCACGACGGAGGTTGTCGAGAGCGAGGAGCGAATGCCCGAGGGCGACGCCGATGTTGCGCTGCGTCGTCGAGTCGGTGAGGTCGCGCTGGAGCCGGGAGGTGACGAGCGTGGCCGAGAGGGAGTCGAGCAGCGCGCTCGACAGCTCGAGGTTCGCCTCGGCATTCTCGAACCGGATCGGGTTGATCTTGTGCGGCATGGTCGACGAGCCCGTCGTCCCGGCCTGCGGGATCTGGGTGAAGTAGCCGAGCGAGATGTAGGTCCAGATGTCGGTCGCGAGGTTGTGCAGCACCCGATTGGCGTGGCTGATCGCCGAGTAGAGCACCGCCTGCCAGTCGTGTGACTCGATCTGGGTCGTGAGAGGGTTCCAGACGAGCCCGAGCGACTCGACGAACTGGCGTGACAGGTCCGGCCAGTCCTGGCTCGAGTCAGCGGCCACGTGCGCGGCGAACGTCCCGGTCGCGCCACTGAACTTGCCGAGGTACTCGGCCTGGTCGATCCGCACCACAATGCGGCGCAGGCGGTGCACGAAGACGGCGAACTCCTTGCCGACGGTCGTCGGAGTGGCCGGCTGGCCGTGGGTGTGGGCGAGCATCGGAACGGCGCGGTGCGCGACGGCCCGGTCGGTCAGCCCCGCGATCACGGCGTCGAGCGCAGGCATCCACACCTCGCGCACGGCCGAACGGATCGTGAGCGCGTAGGCGAGGTTGTTGATGTCCTCACTGGTGCAGGCGAAGTGGGTGAGCTCGGCGACATCCGTCAGCCCGAGCTTCTCGAGGCGGGCGCGCACGTAGTACTCCACGGCCTTGACGTCGTGCCGGGTCGTGGCCTCGAGGCCGGCCAGCTCGTCGATGTCGGCCTGGCCGAAGTTGTCGACGAGGCCGCGCAGGGAGGCGGCCTGCTCGGCGCTGAGGCGGCGCGATCCGAACAGCTCGCGGTCGGTGAGGAAGATCAGCCATTCGACCTCGACGAGCACACGCGCGCGGTTCAGCCCTGCCTCGGAGAGGTGCTCGCCGAGCCCGGTCACGGAGGTTCGGTAGCGTCCGTCGAGCGGGCTGAGGGGCTGTTCTGGCAAGGTCATGGCGTTTCCAATCGGATTCCCGGCTTGATCTGGTCGAGGAGTGCCGAGCTCGCGCGCTCGATCATGTTCAGTACAGTGTCAAACATGGCGGCATCGGCGTAATAGGGGTCCGGTACGTCGACGCGCGGGGCCTGGTCTTTGTCGAAGCCGAGGAGTATCTGCACCTTGCCCCGGTCGGATTCGGTGCCGGCCCAGGCCTTGAGGATGCGGTCCTGACTGCGATCGAAGACGACGACGAGGTCGAGTTGGTCGAACCAGTCGGGGTCGAACTGTCGCGCGCGGTGGTCTCCGGTGGCATAGCCCCGAGCGTTCAGCGCCGTGACCGTGCGGTCGTCGGCGTTCTCGCCGACATGCCAGTCGCCGGTTCCCGCAGACATCACCGAGATGGCGCCGTCGTAGCCCTGACGGGCGACAAGATCGCGAAAGACGACCTCCGCCATGGGCGAGCGGCAGGTGTTTCCAGTGCAGACGAAGCAGATTCTGAAGAGCGCGGACTCGCGGAGGGTCCGGTCGAAGCTCATGACTCCATTGTGGCCCACTTCACCGGAGGGGAGGGATTCCTCCTCCCCTGCCGGGCCCCGGCCCAAGGTGTCACCGGATCTCGTGCCGCGCGGCAGCGAGCCTGACTTCGTGCGGCAGGGTGTCTCGTGAGCCGGCGTTGTCAACGAGAGCTGAGGAGAAAATGCCGCAGGGGTCCGATTCTGATCCGTGGGAGCTCACGGTGGCCATCGCCCGCCGCATGCTCGAGGAGCAGGCTGCGGCTCTCGCGGTCATGCGTTCTCGAATAGACCGGGCACGAGCGCTCGCGCCGTCGGGCGCCGAGACGGCGTGGGCCGGTCCGGCCCGCCGCCTCTACGACGCGGGCCTGGACGAGCTGCACCGCGCGATCTCGTCGGCGGAGGCATCCATTGACGCGGCGCTCGCCGACACGCGCCGGGCGATCGGGACCCTCGCGAGCTATGTCGGATGATCTGGTGGTCGGTGGCGGCGGATCGATCGCGGTTGCGACGGTCACGCTGTTCGACCAGGCGCAGCGGCTGAAGCGGCTCGAGAGGAACCTCGATGAGTGCGTGCGCAGCCTTGGGGCGATGGATGCCGGGGCCACGTCCCGGCTGCTGGGAACCGCGGTTTGTCGGCCCGCGCTCGAGCAGGCTGAGCGTGGCATCGATGACGCCTGCGCGCTTCTCGGTCTGGCTGCCGTGCGGAGCGGTCACCTCGCGGCCGGGCTGCAGCTGAGCGCCAATGTCTACGGCGCCGGGGAGTCGGCGCTGGCGGCACTCGGCGAACGGCTCGCGGGAGACTTCGCCGCTGGCCTGGGGTTTCTCGCGGCGCGATTGGGCCTCCTGCTGGCGCCGGGGCTGCTCGTGGCCGGCTCGAGGGCTGCCCTCGCCCATTCCGTGGCGAGCACCGTCGCCCCGCACGCGACCCGGCGTGGTGCCGACGCCGCCGAGCGATGGCTCGCGGGGCATCGGTCGATTCTGAGCGATCCGCGGTTCGTGCAGCTCGCCCGGGTCTCGATCGTGAGTGTGGACGACCTCGCCGCCGGAGCCGCGGGGCTTCCCCTCCCCGTCGTCCGGATCCTCGGCGACGACAGGTTCGGAATTCTTGGCCTCGACACCACTGTGGGTGCGGTGGCGGCCGGAGCGTCGGTCTTCGGCGCCCTCCGGGAGACTCCCGTCAGGACCGGCCCGGTTTCCAGTGCTCCGTCGACCCGTGCCGACGGCTTCGCCGACCGGGCCGCCCGCGTACCAAGCGGCAGCGCGCAGGTTCGCATCGACCGGTACAGCGCACCGGGGCAGCCCGATCGCTTCGAGGTCTACCTCGGCGGCACCGCCGATTTCTCTCCGATGAGCGGAAAGGAACCATGGGACCTCACCAGCAACATCTCCGCCCTCTCCGGCGAGCCATCCGGCGCCTACCGGGCGGT
>JAJAZI010000121.1 GCA_026785785.1 Microbacteriaceae bacterium | reverse complement strand
TGGATTAGGATTGCCTTACCTTAGCCCCGACTCGACTGAAAGGTCTTCCATGCCTTCACGCCTGCGTCACGCACTTCTCGCCCCGGTCGCGCTCACGGCCCTGCTCATCGCGGGCTGCTCCGCCGGCGGTCCCGGCGCCGGGGAAGGTCCGACCCCCGACGGCGCACTCGTCGTCTACAACGCGCAGCACGAAGAGCTCACCACAGAGTGGGCCGAGGCTTTCACAGAGGAAACGGGCATCGAGGTGGTGCTTCGCAACGGCGATGACAGCGAACTCGGCAACCAACTCGTGCAGGAGGGGGCCGCGTCGAAAGCCGACGTGTTCCTCACCGAGAACTCCCCCGCGATGTCGCTCGTCGAGCAAGCCGGACTCCTTGCCCCGGTCGATGAGGCCACTCTTGCCCTCGTGCCGGAGCAGTACCGGCCCGCGTCGGGCGATTGGACCGGCATCGCTGCCCGCTCGACGGTGGTCGTCTACAACCCGGAGCTCATCTCCGAGGCAGAACTGCCCACCTCGCTCCTCGACCTCGCCAAACCCGAGTGGAAGGGACGCTGGGGTGCGGCTCCCGCAAAGGCCGACTTCCAGGCCATTGTTTCGGCTGTGGTCGAGACGCAGGGCGAGGACGGTGCACGCGAGTGGCTTGAGGGCATGGCCAGGAACGCCACCGAGTACCGCAACAATATCGTCACCATGAAGGCCGTCAACGCCGGCGAGGTGCCGGTCGGCGTCATCTACCACTACTACTGGTACCGCGACCAGGATGCCGTGGCCGAAGACAGCGGCATCACCAAACTGCACTATTTCGGAAATCAGGATCCGGGAGCGTTCGTGAGCGTGTCGGGCGGGGGCGTGCTGGAGAACGCCCCGCACGCTGACGAGGCGCAGCAGTTCCTCGCATTCGTGGTCGGCGAGCAGGGCCAGAAGATCCTCGGTGAGGGCTACAGCTTCGAGTACCCGGTCGCCTCCGACGTTTCGGCAAAGTCGGCGCTTCCTCCGCTCGACGGCCTGAACGCCCCAGTCATCGACCCGTCCACGCTGAACGGCCCGAAGGTGATCGAGCTCATGACGGAAACCGGTCTCCTTTGACCACACCCTCGACCCGGCCGCGTCTCGTCACGACGCATGGGCATCGCGCGCCCGGCGGTCTCGTCATGCTCGTCGCCGTCCTCGCCCTTGGCGCACTCGTGCCGATCGCCTACGTCGTCCACGCGGCGGTTGCCATGGGCTGGGGCGAGCTCGCGACCCTCGTGTTCCGCCCGAAGGTTGGCGAGCTGCTCATCAACACGGTGTTGCTCGTCATGATCGGCGTGCCGGCATCCACGGTGTTGGGCGTCGGCGGCGCTTGGCTCGTCGAGCGCACCGCGCTGCCGGGCCGCAGGGTGATCGCGGTAGCGCTTGCAGCGCCGCTTGCCATACCTGCCTTCGTCTCCAGCTACGGGTGGGCGAGCGCAGTGCCCTCCATCAGCGGCCTGTGGGGCGGCCTGCTCGTCGCCGTGACAGCGTACTTCCCGCTCGTGTACCTGCCCGCGATGGCGGCGATCCGCGGCCTCGACCCCGCGCTCGAGGAGTCGGCGCGCTCCCTCGGCATGGGCTCCTGGGCGGTGTTCGTCCGTGTCGTGTTGCCGCAGTTGCGGCTGGCCATCCTGGGCGGCGGGCTGATCGTCGCGCTGCACTTGCTCGCCGAGTACGGTGCCTTCGCCTTCCTGCGCTTCGACACCTTCACCACTGCCATCGTCGTCGCCTACCAGGCGACCTTCGCCGGCCCGAACGCGGCCGCACTCGGGCTCGTACTCCTGCTGCTCTGCCTCGCCCTGCTCACCGCCGACTCCCTCGCCCGCGGCCACGCGCGCTACGCCAGGGTAGGTGGTGGTTCGCCGCATCCGCCCGTACGGCTGCCGCTCGGGCGTCTCGCCCCGGTCGCGGTTTTCGGGGCGGCCTGCCTCATCGTGGCCTCGACCATCGTGCCGCTCGCGAGCGTGGTGCGCTGGCTGTTCCGCGCCGACACTGCGGACATCGGAGGCCTCGCATCGGCGACTGCTCAAACGCTCGTCCTCTCGCTCGCGGCAGCCGCCTGTGCAATCGCGGTTGCACTCCCCTTCGCCTGGCTATCGGTGCGCTACCCGGGCCGACTCTCGCGTCTGCTCGAAGGCGCCGCCTATCTCGCCAGCAGCCTCCCCGCGATCATCGTCGCGCTCGCGCTCGTCGCAACGACCCTTGCCTTCGCCCCGACGCTCTACCAGACAGCGTTCACGGTCATCGCGGCATACGTCGTGATCTTCCTTCCGCGCGTGCTCGTGCCGCTGCGAGCCGGTCTCGCGCAGGTGCCAGAATCTCTCGAGGAGGCGGCTCGATCGCTAGGCGTCGCACCCCTCGCAGCGCGGTTGCGCGTGACCGTGCCGCTCCTCGTGCCTGCGGTGTGCGCCGGCGGCGCCCTCGTGGCGCTCGGTGCAGCGAACGAGCTCACCGCGACGCTGCTGCTCGCGCCGACCGGCACCCGGACCGTCGCGACGAGCTTCTGGTCCGCCGCATCTTCGCTCGATTACCCGACCGCCGCCCCCTACGCGATGGTGCTCGTGCTGCTCTCGTGCCCGGCGGTCGCCCTCATGTTCGCCCACGCGACCGGACGGAGCCTCCGATGACCCTGCGCCTCAGCGGCATCTCGAAGTCGTTCGGCACAACCGAGGTACTCCGCGACGTCACCCTTGAGGTGCCAGACGGCACCCGGATCGCCCTCGTCGGGTCGTCGGGCAGCGGCAAGAGCACCCTGCTGCGGCTCATTGCGGGTTTCGAACGCCCGGACACCGGGGACATAGCCCTCAACGGCCGGGAGCTCGCCCGCCCACGTGCAACGGTGCCCGCGCACCGGCGCGGCATCGGCTACGTCGCGCAGGACGGTGCCTTGTTCCCGCACCTCTCCGTCGCCCGTAACATCGCGTTCGGGATGCCGCGTGCGGCGCGGCAAGATGCACGCGTCCGCGAACTGATGATGCTCGCCTCACTCGACCCTGGTCTGGCCGACCGTATGCCACACGAGCTCTCGGGCGGACAGCAGCAGCGTGTCGCTCTCGCGCGAACGCTCACACAGCAGCCGAAGGTGATCCTGCTCGACGAGCCATTCAGCGCCCTGGACACCGGCCTGCGCGCCCAGACCCGGCAGGCCGTGGTCGACATGCTCGAGCGCAGCGGGGTGACCGCCATCCTCGTGACCCACGACCGAGACGAAGCTCTTTCCTTCGGCGAGCAGGTCGGCGTGCTGGCGGACGGCCGGCTCGTGCAGACCGGCGCGCCGGCGAGTGTGTTCGATGCACCGATCGATGTCCGCGTCGCTGCGTTTCTCGGCGACGTGGTGCTCGTGCCAGCGCGCTCAACCGGCGCCGACGCGGTCGACTGCGCGTTCGGACGCCTCGCAGTGCGGCACGACCGCAGCGGCGGCGCCGCCCGGGTTCACGCTATGGTGCGGCCCGAGCAACTGCGTCTCGCACCGACCGCCGACCGAGGCAACGCGACCGTCGTCGGTGTGCGGTCGACGGGTGCGGGCGCCGATATCACGCTGCGATTCGGCGACGGTGAGTTCCGGGCGGAGGCGACGCACCGGGTGCCGTTACACGCGAAGGTCGGATTCGCGACGGGATGCTCGGTTAACGTCGCCGTCGACGGCGGGGTGGTGCTCTACCCTCATCTCGCTTGACTCCGGTGCTGGTGAGCCCGCAGCGCGGTGACGCCGCCACCCCGGCGCGCGAAGGAGCGCAGTCCTCAACAGTCCGTTCTCCTGGCGCCGCCGACGGGCGCGTATCGACCGGGCGGCGTCCGCGGCGCGTCGGCTCACAAACGTGTATGCACGCCAGGTGATGATGCCGACCGTGAGTGACAGCAGTGTGCCGATCCACGGCGCGCTCTGCTCAAAGGGCGGGTATACCTGCCAGTGGGTGAGGTAGATGAACATCGACGCGCCCGCGAGCGCGGCGATGGTTGGCACCATCCACCGCGGCGCGCGAACCACCGGTACCCAGACCAGCATTAGCAGGCCTCCAACGAGTATCGCCTCCCGCAGCGGGTCACCGAAGAATCCCAACGAGCTTGCCACTGCGATCACCGAGACGAGGACTCGCCGGGCCGTGGTGTCGGCACGGGCGACGAGCCAACCGAGCGCGATCAGCCACACGACCACCGGCCCGGTGTAGCGCTCGACATACTCGGCTTGGGCGCCGGCGATCGCGAAGCGCGCGATGAGAGCGATCGCGAACCCGACGAGGGCGAAGCCGAACGGGGACCGCCGCTCGACCCGGTCGACGGCGCGCACAGCGAACACGACGGCGAGGCCAACTGTGGTCCAGAGCATCGCCTCGAGGAACCAGAACTGCCATTGCTCATTCCACCGCCCGTCGCCCGGCACGAGGTTGTTCACGAGCATCACGGTGCTGAAGTGGTACTGGCCGGTCTGAAGAGCAACGCCGCCGATCCAGAGCACCGCGGGCACGGCGAGCTGCGCAGCGCTGCGCCCGAGCGCGCGGATCCTCGACCGCCCCGGCACCGCCGCGAGCTGGAAGCGGGCAAGGTTGTACCCCGCGACGGCGAGCAGCAGGTGCGCACCACCCTTGAGAAAGAACAGGTCGGCGTGAGTTCCGACGATGAGCACGATCGCGAGCGCCCTCAGCATGGCGGGCGTCTCGAGGCGCACCAGGCTTGTGAAACGGGGACGAGGGCGCTGACCTACGGCCGTGTTGGGGGCTTCCGTGGGCTCTGTCGCGGCTCGCGCCATCGGCTCGCCGTCGGCCGCCTCGGTGGCGAACGCCGCCAACTCCCGAACGGTGCGTGTCGGCCAGTCGCGGGGCAAGTCGCCGAGCATCGCCTCGAGCCGAAGCGACACCTCTATGTAGCTCAGGGAGTCACCGCCGAGCGCAGCGAACGAATCATCCAGACCTACCTCAGGACGGGAGAGCAGTGTCGAGAGAAGGTCGCGAATCTTCTCCGGCGAGGCCGCGGCACCGCGGCTCGCAGCAGCGCCGGGCACCACGCTCGGTGCTGCGGCGGGACGATCCTGCAGCCCGGCGAATCGCACGAGCGCCGCGGTGTCGGGCTTGCCGCTCGAGGTGCGCGGGAACTGCTCCACCGCATACGCGCCGATGGCGTGAATGGGCACGCCAACCAGCGCAGCGACGCGCTCGCGCGCGCGTCGTGCCGTCCGATCCGAGGTGGCAAACAGGAGCAGCCGTTCATCGGCACTCGCGACGCGCACCTCGATTCCCTCGTCAGCGAGAAGCCCCTCAATACGGTCGAGGTCGACCCGCAGCCCGAAAATTTTGACGAAGCGGCTCATCCGACCGACGATCTCATACAGTCCATCGTCGCGGCGGCGCGCGAGGTCTCCCGTCCGCAATTCGTGCGCTGTGCGACCGAGTTCGAAATCTTCCGGGGTCTCGGCATAGCCGAGCATCACGTTCGGCCCCTCGTAGACGAGCTCCCCCTCGCTCCCATCCGCAGCATCCATGGCGCCGGCATCGATGCGGAAACGGCCACCCGGGATCGGTCGCCCGATGGTCCCGGCGGCGGCAGCGATGAGCTCCGGAGGCAGATAGGCCATCCGCGCGGTGGCTTCCGTCTGGCCGTACATCACGAACAGCTCGAATCCGCGTTCTTCACCCAGACGGGCGAAACGACGAACCATCTCGGGTGCGAGTCGGCCACCTGCCTGGGTCAGGTAGCGCAGGCTCGGAACTGAGCGTTCGGCGAAGCCGCTGGCCTCGAGCATCTCGAAGGTGTAGGGCACACCGGCAAACGAGGTGATCCGATGAGCGGATGCCTCCTGCCAGAACTCTCCGTCGGTAACCGACCGCTCCGTGAGCACGACGCTCGCACCGGCGAGCAGGTGGCTGTTCACCACCGACAGTCCATAGCAGTACTGCAGCGGCAAGGTCGTCGCCGCGCGATCGCTGGGTCCGAGGCGCAGATATTCAGCGATGGATGCGGCGTTGCTGCGCACGTTGTCGAAGGAGAGGCGCACGAGCTTCGGCGACCCGGTCGACCCCGACGTGCTCCCGAGCACGGCGAGCTCACGGTGGAAGGTGTGTCGGCTGCCCGGGTTGCGTTCCTCAAGGATCCAGCCCTGTGGGCCGTAGTGGGCGACGACATCGGGACTGAACCGCTCGGTGAAGGCGGCTCTGTGGGCCAGGCTCGCGTCATCCTCGCCGCCGGAGACGAACAACACAGGGTGCCCGCCCTCGAGTGCGGCCAGATAGGTGACGATCGGCTCGAGCGCGTTGGCCGCGGCGATCATCACGAGGCGACGGGTCTCGCCGAG
>JAJAZI010000120.1 GCA_026785785.1 Microbacteriaceae bacterium | reverse complement strand
GTGACGCCGATCAGCCAGGTGGTTGCCGCGGACAGCGTCGTCGAGGCGAGCAGGGCGAGACCGAACCCGACCCCGAAGCCGAGGTCCTTGACCTTCTGGAGCGCGAAATTGGCCTTTAGGATGCCGAGGTCGAAGACCTCGCGTACCGCACCGCGGGCGGAGTCGAGCCAGCCGATGGCGGTGGCGACCAGGATCACGAGCGCAAGCGCACCGGTCCAGCCGAACACGTTCGCGCCGAGGAGCACATCCGGGTCGACCGCACCGGACCCGTCGCCGTTGTCGATGAGTCCCGGCACCGATCGGGAGACCGCCACGAGCAGTGAGTCGCGCAGCCCGATGTCGTTCTGCAGGACGAGCCCGGCAATCGAGAAGGCCACCCACAGCGCGGCGAAGGTCGCGAAGAGGGCCTGGTAGGAGAGCCCGAAGGCGAGGAGGGGGCCGCGCCGAGAGGTGTAATGCGTGAACACCCGCACGAGCTTGAGCTTTGTGACCTTCGAGACGATGCCGGAGAAGCCACCGATCTGTCGAGCCGGTGACCTCGCCGGGGCGTGATCAGTGGAGGGCTGTGCCATTGGCCCAGCGTAACAAGCCGAGGTCTAGGCTGAACCCTAACGATGTGGTCGTTCGAGGTGGCCACGGGAGCTGTGCACGCATCGAAAGTGCCGCAAACGGAAGAGCGGGTCATGCAACTCAACGGCATTGGAGTCGGCCGGGGCCTCGCGATTGGGCCCATCATGCGGATGCCGGAGCCCCTGGCGGCTCCCGAACCCGGCACGCATGCCGGAGACGCCGACGCGGAGTACGCTGCGGTTTCCGCCGCGTTCACGGCAGTCGCGGACGACCTGAAGCAGCGCGGAGCCAAGGCCGGTGGAGCGGCGCAGGAGGTGCTCGAGGCCGCCGCGATGATGGCGCAGGACCCCTCCCTCGCCGAAGACGTCAAGGCGCGCATCAACACCGGCACGACCGGTGAGCGCGCCGTGTTCGAGGCGTTCGCGACGTTTCAGGACATCCTCATCGGCATGGGTGGCTACATGGCCGAGCGTGCGACCGACCTCGGCGACGTGTCGCAGCGGATCATCGCCCGCCTGCGCGGCGTCGCGGCCCCCGGCATCCCCGAGAGCGACGAGCCGTTCATCCTCGTCGCCCGCGACCTCGCCCCCGCCGACACGGCCCTGCTCGACCTCGCGAAGGTGCTCGCCCTGATCACCCGCGACGGCGGGCCGACCAGCCACACGGCGATCCTCGCCCGATCCAAGTCGATCCCCGCCATCGTCGGCGTCGTCAACGCGCTGACCATCAAGGAGGGCACGCAGGTGCTCGCGGATGCCTCCACCGGAGTGATCACGATCGAGCCGGGACGCGAGCTGCTCGACGATGCCCGCGCCCGCATCGCCTCGCGCGCGGCCGCCCTGTCGGCCCCGATCACCGACGGCGCCCTCGCCGATGGTACGAAGATCCCCCTTCTGGCGAACCTCGGCAATCCGGCGGATGCCGCGAACGCCGTCGCCCTCGGAGCGGAGGGTGTCGGCCTGTTCCGCACCGAGTTCCTCTTCCTCGACTCGAAGTCCGCGCCGACCGTCGCCGACCAGCAGAAGCGGTACACCGAGCTGCTCAGCCACTTCGCCGGCAAGAAGGTCGTCGTCCGCGCGCTCGACGCCGGTGCCGACAAGCCGCTGAGCTTCCTCAACGACGCGCACGAGGAGAACCCGGCCCTCGGACTCCGCGGGCTGCGCGCGCTCAGGGCGAGCGAGCACATCCTGCACGACCAGCTCGTGGCGCTCGCGGCGGCAGACGCTGAGACCGAGGCCGAGCTGTGGGTGATGGCGCCGATGGTGTCCGACTCCGAGGAGAGCGAGTACTTCGTGAGCCTCGGCCGCGAACTGGGCCTGAAGACGGTCGGAGTGATGGCCGAGGTGCCCTCCCTCGCCCTTGTCGCCGACCAGGTGTTCGATTCCGCCGATTTCGTGAGCATCGGAACAAACGACCTGACGCAGTACACGATGGCCGCGGACCGGATGCTCGGCAGCGTTGCCTCGTTCCAGGACCCGTGGCACCCCGCGGTGCTGCGCCTGGTCAAGATGCTCGGTGACGCCGGAGCCGCCGTCGGCAAGCCTGTTGGAATTTGCGGCGAGGCCGCCGCGGACCCCGAGCTCGCGATCGTGCTTGTCGGCCTCGGCGCGACGAGCCTGTCGATGACGCCGGCCGCGCTCGCGGACGTGCGGGCGGCACTCATGGATGTGACGCTCGATCAGGCGAAGGCGCGTGCGGCGCGTGCGCTCGCGGCCCGGTCGGCAGCCGGGGCGAAGGTCGCGGCAACCGGGCCGGTTCTGGTCTAGCCGGTTCTGATCTGGCCGGTTTCGACTCGGTCGCTGCGCGATCTGGTCAACCGGTGGCAACAACACAGCGGGGCCGACTCAGTCGGCCCCGCTTCTGTGTACTCCAGGCTACGCCTTGCCGCGCATGATGGCCTGCTTGACCTCAGAGATCGCCTGGGTTACCTGGATTCCGCGGGGGCACGCCTCGGTGCAGTTGAAGGTCCTGCGGCAGCGCCACACTCCCTCTTTGTCATTGAGGATGTCGAGGCGAACCTGGGCTCCCTCGTCGCGCGAGTCGAAGATGAAGCGGTGCGCGTTCACGATCGCGGCCGGCCCGAAGTACTGTCCGTCGGTCCAGAACACGG
>JAJAZI010000119.1 GCA_026785785.1 Microbacteriaceae bacterium | reverse complement strand
GCTGCTCGATCTCGTCGCCGCGACGACCGTGCAGCTCACCCGTCATCAGGTTGCCCTGCTCGACCGCGCGTCGGACTGAGCGCGGCGGCAGGGAGTGGCGGAGCTGGAGCGCCCGCTACCGCCCGGTCTCTGTCACGATGCGCGCGGCAACCCTCTTCAACGCAGCCGTAGCCGAGACGGGGTCGCCCGCGTAGGCCCCGCTCATGGCGCCGTCGCGGGCGAGCATGAGCTCGTCGGCGGCATCGCCGGGCATCGGATGCTTCGCGTCGCGGAGCAGGTCGGTGATGCGGCCGGTGTACCAGTCGCGATGGGAGGAGACGATGTCCCGCACAGGGTGGCGCGGATCGGCGAATTCGGCTGCGGCGTTGATGAACGCGCAGCCGCGGAAGCCTGGCCGGTGGATCTCCGCCACGATCGCGTCGATCAATCCAAGCACGGCATCCTCGGGGCGCCGCGCGGTCGCGACGATCCCGTCGAGCCGCTCCTCGACGAGTCGGTGCTGGCCGCGGAGGTACTCGAGGATGAGCCGGTCCTTCGCCCCGTAGTGCTTGTAGAAGGTCGCCTTCGTGACGGACGAGGAGCTGATGAGCTTGTCGACGCCGACCGAATTGATTCCCTCTTCATAGAAGAGCCGGTTGGCGGTCTCGAGGATGCGCTGCTTGGCGCCGGGAGTGGTGAGCTCCGGGGCACGCTGTGCGGTCGGATACGAATCAACGACCGGCACAGCGTGGCTCCCTCGGGCTAGATTTCCTCAAGTCCTTGAGGTAGCGCACCGGACGGGGGGTCCGGCAGTGGAAAACGTCAGACGATGGATCCGACGTGTCGTACACCGGATGGGGGATCCGGCTGTGGTGCGCTGAGAATTCGGGTTTCTCGGCTTATTGCGGTGCCCCACCGTCGGGTCGGTGGCACATGTGAAACAGTATCAGAACATAAGGACAGACAAGTCTGTTTGTCCTTCACAAGTGACAATTTTTTGTCCCCAGTTCGAGGGGTGCGGCGTGAGGGGGGCCGAGCCGAACCTCCCGTAGGCTCGGGATTGATGAATGGCGCCGTGCAGTTACCCCTCGATCTGGCAGATCTGTCCGTTACCGCATCCGGCGACGCGCTCGTCAGGCGCACAGTGCTCCCGAGTGGCGTGCGTATTCTCAGCGAACGCGTTCCCGGTGCGCGGAGCGCGACGGTCGGCTACTGGGTCGCCGTCGGCTCCCGCGATGAAGCGCCCGGCACCTTCGGGTCGACCCACTTTCTCGAACACCTCCTGTTCAAGGGCACACCGACGAGGAGCGCCCTCGACATCGCCGTGAGCTTCGACGCCGTCGGCGGGGAGCACAATGCGATGACCGCGAAGGAGTACACCTGCTACTACGCGCGGGTGCAGGACCGCGACCTTCCGATGGCGGTCGAGGTCATCGCCGACATGCTCACCTCCTCCCTTCTGGACGGGGAGGAGTTCGAGACCGAGCGCGGCGTGATCCTCGAAGAGCTCGCCATGGCCGACGACGACCCGTCCGACGTCGCGAGCGAGCGCCTCTTCGAGGCCGTCTTCGGCGCGCATCCGCTCGGACGGCCGATCGGCGGCAGCGCCGAGACGATCGGCGCCGCGACACGCGACGCCGTCTGGAACCACTACCGCGCGAACTACCGCGCCCAGGACCTCGTCGTCACCGTGGCCGGAGCGGTCGACCACGACGAGCTCGTCGCCGGCGTCGAGCGCGCCCTCGTCGCCGCGAAGTGGGACCTGGCGATCGAAGGCGATCCCGTCGAACGCCGCGCCGCGACCGGCACCCCGATCGAACGCGGCTCGCCCCTCGTCGTCGTCCAGCGGCCGATCGAGCAGGCCAACGTGCTGCTGGGAGTCGGCGGCATGCCCTCTGCCGACCCACGCCGCTCCACCATGGCCGTGCTCAACTCGGCCTTCGGCGGGGGTATGTCTTCCCGCCTGTTCCAGGAGGTGCGCGAGAAGCGCGGCCTGGCCTACTCGGTCTACTCCTTCTCTCCCAGCTACTCGGACGCCGGCTTGTTCGGCATCTACGCCGGATGCTCGCCGGCCAAGCTCGAGCAAGTCTGCGACATCATGCTCTCCGAGTTCGCACTCCTTGCGAAGGACGGCATCACCGAGGACGAGCTGGCGCGCGCCGTCGGCCAGTTGAGCGGAGCATCCGCCCTCGCCCTCGAGGACTCCGACACCCGCATGTCGCGGCTCGGCCGTTCGGAGATCACCCTCGGCGAGTTCGCCGACCTCGACGAGGCCCTGCGTCGACTCGCGCTCGTCACGGTCGACGATGTGCGCGAACTCGCCGCCGACCTGGCCGCGCGCCCACTCTCCATTGCCGCCGTCGGCACCATCGACGAGTCGATCCTCGCCGGCTTCTCCACCCTCAACTAGGAATCACCGATGTCGCACTTCCTCTACCTCGTACGCCACGGCGAGCAGCGCGACGCGCAGCACGGCCTTCCCGACGGGCCGCTCTCGGCACGGGGGGAGCGTCAGGCGAGGGCGATCGCCGACCGGCTGAGCGGGGTGCCGTTCACCGGAGCGTGGCACTCCCCGCTCGAGGGTCCGTCCGAAACGGCGCGGATCATGACGCAGAGCATGCCGAGCCTCCACCCGCAGCCGTCCGCGCTGCTGTTCGACTGCATCCCCTCCGGCCCGACGCCCGACATGCCGAAGGGATTCAAGCCGTTCTTCGGCTCGGTCAGCGACGCTCAGATCGAGGCCGGACAGGCGCAGATGACCGATGCCGCGGCCGAGTGGCTCGCCCCGACCCGCGAAGACCGCCACGACCTGCTGATCACCCACAACTTCGTGATTGCGTGGTTCGTGCGCGAGGTCTTCGCGGCGCCGGCCTGGCGCTGGCTCGGCACCAACCAGGCCAACTGCGGGCTCACGATCATCCGGGTCCGCTCCGTCAAGTCGCCCGAGCTCATCACGCACAACGACCTCGCGCACCTGCCGGTCGAGCTGCGCACCGGGCTGCCGGTGCCCCAGCCGGTCTAGCCCTCGCGCGCGCCCGAGCGCGTCATTCGAGTTCGGTTGTGAGGTTCTTCGCGAACCAGTGGGTCGCGTTCGCGTTGTCGTTGTAGGGCGGGATCTCCCCGTAGCCGCTGCTGCGGTAGAGGCCGGAGGCGGCCTGCTGTGCTTCGTTGGTGTCGAGCACGAGCTCGCTCGCGCCGAACGCCCGCGCCCTGGCCTCGAGCTCGTCGAGCAGTGGGCGGCCGAGGCCGAGGCCGCGCAGGTGGGGTTGTAGCCACAGGTGCTTGACCTCGAACCGGGTCACCCCCGCGGAGTGGCTGAGCAGTCGGATGCCGCCGCAGCCGACATCCGCCGGTTCGCCCGCCAGGTCCTCACCCTCGACGATCAGGAACACGCCGCGCGGCGGCTCGAAGTCGCCCGGCGCCGGGAAGGTCGCGCGGTACTCGCCCATCGAGGAGGGGAAGGACTCCGCGCGGCTCGAGAAGTACTCGGAGAGGAGGACGAGGGCGGCGTCGTCGGTCACTGACGCCTCGCGGTAGCTGACCATGTCGCCCAGCCTAGGGTGCCGTGTCCGGCCGGCACGCGCCGTCGGGAGCCAACGGGCGACTTGGTAGATTGGGATCATGACAACCAAGGTCGCCGTGGTCGGCGCAACAGGCAGGCTGGGCCAGCTCGTCTCGCGCATCGTGCGGGAATCCGACGAATTCGACCTCGTTGCGGAACTCGATTCCCGGGCCTCGCTCAGCGCCATACTCGACGCCGACGCCGACATCGCTGTGGACGTCACCCTGCCGGGTGTCAGCCAGAAGGTCGTCGACTTCTCCGTCACCAACGGGATCAGCGTTCTCGTCGGCACGAGTGGCTGGTCGAGCGAGCGGATCGCCTCGCTGCAGAGCCGCATCGCCGACAACCTCGCCATCGGCGTCGTCATCATCCCCAACTTCTCCATCGGCTCGGTGCTCGCGACGACCTTCGCGGCGATGGCCGCGCGATTCTTCGATTCGATCGAGATCGTCGAGACCCACCACGCCTCGAAGGTCGACTCGCCCTCCGGCACGGCGGTGCGCACCGCGGAGCTCATGGGGGCGGCGCGCGTGAAACGCGGTCCCGTCGTGGCCCCGCACACCGACCAGCGCGCCCGCGGACAGCAGGTCGCGAGCATCCCCATCCACAGCCTGCGGATGCAGGGCGTCGTGGCCCGCCAGGAGGTGCACTTCGGCGGAAACGGCGAGCGGCTCACCCTGAGTCACGAGACCCTCGCCCCGAGTTCGTACGAGGCCGGCATCCTGCTCGCCCTGCGCGCGACCCGCACCGCGCGGGGAGTCACGGTGGGCCTCGACCAGCTCATCGACCTCAGCTCAGGCCTTCCCCGTTGAGCGCCCGCATTGGGGTGGCCCTCATGGCGCTCCTGCTTCTGCTCTATCTCGTCGTCGTCACGCAGCTCGCTGTGCGGCTCATCGTCGTCGACGAACCCGTCTCGCGCGGGATCGGCATCGCGCTTCTCGTGCTCCCGCTGCTGGGACTCTGGGCGCTCATCGCCGAGGTGCTCTTCGGGGTCAGGAGCCAGCGTCTCGGCGCGATCGTGGCGAGCGAGGGCCCCCTGCCCGCCGACTCGCTGCCGCTGCGGCCGAGCGGGCGCCCCGTGCGCAGCGCCGCCGATGTCGATTTTCCCCGCTATCAGACCGAGGTCGAGAATGACCAAGGCAACTGGAAGGCGTGGTTCCGGCTCGGCCTCGCGTACGACGCATGCGGCGATCGCCGCCGCGCCCGCCAGTCGATCCGACGGGCGATCGCGCTCAACCGTGCCGCCGCCTGAGCCTGCCTAAGGCTCGTCGACGAGGGCGTCGATCGCCGACTCCACGGTCTCGTGGCGGAAGCGGAAGCCGTCGGCCAGCAGCGTCGACGGAACCATCTTCTGGCTGTTCAGCAGCAGTTCGCGGCCCGCCTCGCCCATCCCGAGCGAGATGACCTTCTCCGGGATCGCGAACAGGTACGGCCGGCGCAGCTTCCTCGCCAGGTACTTCGTCAGCCGGTCGGAGGTCGCCGGAACGGGCCCGGCGAGGTTCACCGGACCGCTGAGCGACGAGGTGAGGAGGTGCCGGATGGAGGCCGCCTCGTCGTAGAGGCTGATCCACGGCCAATACTGGCCGCCCGTACCCATCCGGGCGCCGGCGCCGAGCTTGGTCGCGATCATCAGGGGCTTGATGCCGCCGCCGTTGCCGATCACGAGCCCGGTGCGAAAGGTGACCAGTCGCGTCTTCACCGGGCGGATGCGCGCGGCCTCCTCCCACGCCTCGACGACGTCGGCGAGGAAGCCGGTTCCGCGGTCGGAGCCGTCGACCAGCCGCTCGCCAGGGCGGTCGCCGTAGATTCCCACAGCCGACGCCGACAGGAACACGGTCGGCGGCGTTGACGCCCTGCTCATCGCCTCGGCAAGCGCCCTGGTCGTCTCGAGCCGTGAGTCGAGGATCGTCTTCTTGTAGCCGGGCGTCCAGGGGATCCGCCCGAGGGACGCTCCGGACAGGTTGATCACGGCATCCATCGAGTCCATCAGGTTCGCGTCGATCATGCCGGCGCTCGGTGCCCAGTTGTGCTCGTCGGGTCCCCTCGGCTGGCGCCGGACGAGCCTCTGCACGTCGTGGCCTGCATCACGCAGCTGGCGCACCAGTTCCGTGCCGACGAGGCCGGACGCCCCGGACACGAGCACGGTCATATTCGCCTTCTTGCGCGCGCGGGAGGCCGCGGGGCGACGGACCTGCGCCACTACGCGAGGCTGGCTTCGAGGGTGATCGAGGTGCCGCCGAGAGCGAGGGACACCGGGCAGGTCGCCTTCGCCTCGTCGGCGATGCGCTCGAAGTCCTTTTCACTGATTCCGGGTACCTTGGCGCTGACCAGGAGGTGGCTGCCGGTGATTCCGGGGCCGGGCTCGAAGGTCACGGCCGCGGTCACCTGGATGTGCTCCGGGGGTGTCCCATTGGACGCGAGCAAGTGGGCGAACTGCATCGAGAAGCACGCCGAGTGCGCCGCGCCGAGGAGTTCCTCGGGGTTGCTCTTCCCGGCAATTCCGTTGGTGCGTGCGGCCCAGGACATCGGCAGGTCGACGAAACCGCCGGATGAGTCGAGTGTCGTTTGCCCGCTGCCCGTGGCAAGGTCGCCGTGCCACAGGGTGGTTGATTCGCTGGTTACCGCCATGATGAACCCCTTCGTTTGCGTTTCAGCCTAGGCCACCCGGCCGGACGCGGTCGGGGCGAAAAGCCGGTGGGGCGGCGGGCGACGGCGCAGGGCGGGATGAGGCCGGGTCAGACCCGGGCGGAGCGGCCGAGCAGCCCCGCACGCAACAGTCCGAGATAGATCTGGCAGCCGAGGCAGTAGGCGAAGACGGCGTTGAGGAACGCGGCGATGAAGGCCGCACCGGCGGCCACGCTGATCGCGAGAGGCACCCCGAGCAGGTGCAGCACGAGCCCGGCGAGCGTCACGGCCAGGCCCACACCCTGGGCGAAGGTCGGGGGAGCCGCTCCCTCGCGCTCGTCGCGCGGGGCGAGCCGGGGCCGCACGAATCGCGTGTAGAGAACGGCGTAAGGGTGGCGCTGGATGCCGGCGAAGGCGCCCCACGCGAACAGCGCGGCGATCGCGCCGAGAAGCGCCGCGGCGGGGGCGGTGAACCCGGACAGGTCGAGCGCGATGACCACGAGCAGGAGGAGCGCGGTGATTCCGGCGCCGAACCGCGGACCGCGCGGGTCGATCTGGTCGCGCTTCGACGGCTGCTCGGTCACTGGGTCGCGCTTCGACGGCTGCTCGGTCGCCAGGTCGCCGCTCTGGGGGCGCTGGCGTTGCTCGCGGCATCCGTCCTCGCGCCGAGGATCTCCGCGACGGCGGCGCGCACCTCGGCCGCTCGCGGGGCGCCGCCGATGCGGGCGCGGATGGCCCCGCGGGAGTCGAGCACGAGCGTCGTCGGCGTCTGCAGCACCCGGAATCTGGTGGCCAGCTCCGGACGGTGGGTCAGGTCGATGTCGACGTGCTGCACGCCGTCGTTCTCGGTCGCGATCGTGCCGAGCAGCGCGCGCGTCGGCACGCACGGAGCGCACACGTCGGTCGAGAACTGCAGCAGTGTGACGCGGGCATCCGACAGCTCGGGCAGGGAGACGAGGGACTGGTCGCCCGCGCTGACGCGGCCGTTCGCAGACCGCCAGATTAGGCCGAGCACGGTCGCGAGCGCGACGAGACCGAACAGGATCGCGAGGGTGGCCGCCGGGTTCATGGATTCAGACTACGTCGGCCCTGGCCGTGAGCGGCGAGTGTGACAGATCATTACGCGGCGCCGCGCTATCGTGAAGCGCGTGCCCCACGACATCCAATTCCGCAGCGACGTGACCGTCGAACTCATCCGCGCGAACGCGAGCGACGCCGACGTGCTCTTCGCCGCCCGTGTTTCGACGCAAGGCGAGCAGACGCTCGCTGCAGCCAAGGATGAGGAGCTCGACACCTCGCGCAGCAAGGGCCTCATCAACTACCTCATGCGCGACCGCCACGGATCGCCGTTCGAGCACAACTCGATGACCTTCTACGTGCAGGCGCCGATCTTCGTGTTCCGCGAGTTCATGCGGCACCGCATCGCTTCCTACAACGAGGAATCCGGCCGCTACCGCGAGCTCAACCCGGTCTTCTACGTACCCGGACCCGAGCGCAACCTCGTGCAGGTCGGCAAGCCCGGCGCATACGACTTCCTGCCCGGCACGGCGGAGCAGACGGAGCTCGTGCAGTCCGAGGCCAAGCGCGTGTCGACCGCGGCCTTCGAGTCGTACCAGCGGATGCTCGACGAGGGCGTCGCCCGCGAGGTCGCGCGGATCGTGCTGCCGCTCAACATCTACTCGTCGATGTATGTGACGATGAACG
>JAJAZI010000118.1 GCA_026785785.1 Microbacteriaceae bacterium | reverse complement strand
GCTGTCCTGCTCACCGAGTATCGCGGACTCACCGTCGCCCAGCTGAAAACGCTGCGGACGTCGATCAGTGAGCACGCAACATACGCCGTGGTGAAGAACACGCTGACCAAGATCGCGGCCAACAACGCGGGCATCTCGTCATTTGACGATGAGCTCGCCGGGCCGTCCGCGATCGCATTCGTGCATGGCGACCCCGTCGCCGTCGCGAAGGCTCTGCGTGACTTTGCCAAGGCGAACCCGCTGCTTGTGGTCAAGAACGGTTACTTCGACGGTAACGCTCTTACCCAGGCAGAGGTCATGAAGCTCGCCGACCTCGAAAGCCGGGAGGTGTTGCTGGGCAAGTTGGCCGGCGCCTTCAAGCAGTCGCTATTCGGTGCGGCCTACCTGTTCAACGCACCGCTGTCGAAGGCCGTTCGTACGGTCGACGCGCTGCGTGAAAAGCAGGAGTCCGCGAGCTAAGAACCCGTTCGCGGGTCCGGCCAAGCGGCCACAACGATCACAGAACCAATTAGGAGAACAATCATGGCAAAGCTTTCAAACGACGAGCTCATTGAAGCATTCAAGGAGCTCACGCTCATCGAGCTGAGCGACTTCGTCAAGAAGTTCGAAGAGGTCTTCGAGGTCACCGCTGCGGCTCCTGTCGCCGCGGCGGCCGTCGGCGGCGCCGCGCCCGTCGAAGAGGTCGAAGAGAAGGACTCCTTCGACGTCGTCCTCGAGTCCGTCGGTGACAAGAAGATCCAGGTCATCAAGGAGGTCCGCGCGCTCACGAGCCTCGGCCTCGGCGAGGCGAAGGCCGTCGTCGATGGCGCCCCCGGCGTCGTCCTTGAAGGTGCGAACAAGGAGACCGCCGAGAAGGCGAAAGCTCAGCTCGAAGCAGCTGGCGCCACCGTCACCCTCAAGTAACACCTGCCGCGCAGGCGGCGAACCTCACATAAGCCCTCGGCCTCTGGCCGGGGGCTTATGTGCGTATCGGCGCGGTGGTAGACGGCGCAACGTTTGTCCACCATAATGAGGACACCCCACAGAAATTCAGGGCGTGAGTAACGGCCGGATTTGTCCGGCTGTACCCCGTGCGTGTCTAGACAGCCTTACCCTCTGGCTAGCCACTTGGTGCTCTCGTACCGAATCGGGACGCGGCGGGTGCTTCGAAATCCCGGAGGCACCCGCCCACCCGCACTGTGCTCGTCTTAGCCCGGGTGAGGCGGAGCCGTGGTGCTGCGACGGGCCACCAAGGTGAGAGGCACGTTCACGCGCTCGATGGCGGTCGGCTCGCCCGACGCCGAGAGCTCGCGCATCACCAACTCGACCGCGTGGGTTCCCTGCAGGCACGGCTCCTGGCGCAACGTCGTCAGACCGAACATCGCTGCGAGGTCGTGGTCGTCGATCCCGATCACCGAGAGCTGCTTCGGCAGGTCGAGGCCGAGCTCGCGGGCGGCGATGATGACCCCGATCGCGATCTCGTCACATCCGGCCATGATCGCCGTCGGGCGCACGCGCGGGTTGGCGAGCAGCTGCCGCGCTGCCTCGTAGCCACCGGGGATCGAGAACGGCACGGCACGGAAGTCGTCGCCGCGCTCTATTCCGGCTTCGTCGAGCGCGAGATGGAATCCGGCGAGACGGTGGGCGTGCACTCGGAAATCCATCTGCTCGAACTGGTCGCCACCGAGGTGCATGATGCGGCGGTGGCCCAGGCCGATGAGGTGCTCGGTCGCCAAGCGGGCCGCCTCCACGTCGTCAATGTTGAGCGTGGACATCCCGTCGATGGGGCCGCCGAGGCCGACGATGGGCTTCCCGAGCGAGCGCAGCAGTACGATCTCCGACGGGGCGAGCTCGATTCCGATGGCAATCACCGCGTCCACGCGCTTGCGCACGAGGAAATAGTCGAACACGCGACGGCGTTGTTCCGGGTCGCTGCTGAGGCGGTACAGGGTGAGGTCGTAGCCGGCGCCGATGAGGGCTGACTCTATTCCCTCGAGCACCTCCGCGAAGAACCACCGGTTGATGAAGGGGATCACGACGCCCACGTTGCGGGTTCGACCCGTCACGAGGCTCGCGGCGTTCGAGGAGACGACGAAGCCGATTGCGGCGGCCGCGCGCTCCACCCGCTCCCTCGTGGGGAGGGCGACATAGCCGGCGCCGCTCAGGGCCCTGGATGCGGTGGACTTCGACACTCCCGCCATACGGGCGACATCTGCAAGCGCGCTCACCTCCACTCCCTCCGTTGGGTTAGGCCTGGCTCGAATCCTAACCGGAATTCAGCCGGTGTGGAATCGGTTCCAGATTCTCGCGCTCAGTTTGGGCATTGAGCGCCAGCGCAGTTTCCTCGGCCGGCTTCCGGCTGTGCCTCAATCGTTAGATTCCGTTGCAGGATTACAGTTGCGCGGTGGCTTTTGGTGCCATAGCGTCGTTTGTGGAACCGGTTCCCTACCCTTTGCCGCAGCGCCGAGAAGTCACATCCGTTTCATACGCCCAGCCATCAATCCCGCGTCCTCGCCTTCTGGACGCGGCCCGACCTCAACGAGGAGGAACAACATGAGCTCAACCTTGCACCGCCGCTTGCTCTTGCCAATCGCCACCGCCGGAGTACTGACCCTTGTGCTCGCTGGCTGTACCGGAACCGATACCCCAGCCGTCTCCGACGCCGACTGTGCGCCATACGAGGACTACGGGACCTTCGAGGGAGAGACGGTCGAAATCTACGCGACCATCATCGACGTCGAGGCCGACCAGATCGTCGAGAGCTGGGCCGACTTCGAGGCGTGTACCGGCATCGCCATCGACTTTGTGGGTACCCAGGAGGCGGAGACGCAGATCAACGTGCGTGCAGCAGCCGGCGACGCCCCCGACATCATGATCGTCCCACAGCCCGGACTCCTGCAGCGCCTGGCCAACGACGGCTACCTTGTTCCCGCGCCGGAGTCGGTCGAGGCCAATGTCGACGAATTCTGGACCGAGGACTGGAAGGGGTACGGCACGATCGACGACACCTTCTACGCCGCTCCACTCATGGCCAGCGTCAAGGGCTGGGTCTGGTATTCCCCGACGGAGTTCGAGGACAAGGGCTACAAAGTTCCCGAGACGTGGGACGAGATGATGGAGCTGACCGCGACGATGGCGGAAGACAGCACCGCCACCTACCGTCCGTGGTGCGTCGGCTTTGGCTCCGGCGACGCCACCGGATGGCCGGGAACCGACTGGGTCGAAGACGCCGTGCTCCGCGCCGCCGGCCCCGAGGTCTACGACCAGTGGATCGCGGGTGAGGTCAAGTTCTCCGACCCCGAGATCAAGGAGGCATTCGACCTCGTCGGAGACATCCTGCTCAACGAGGACTACGTGAACGGCGGATACGGTGGGGTCAACTCGATTGCGTCTACGACGTTCAACGACGCCGGGCTGCCGATCCTCGACGGAAATTGCTCCATGCACCACCAGGCGTCGTTCTACGAGGCGCAGTGGCCTGAGGGCACGGAGGTTGCCCCCGACGGTGACGTCTGGGCGTTCATCACCCCGCCGGTCGACCCTGAGACCGGACAGCCGCTCACCGGTGGCGGCGACTTCGTCGCCGCGTTCAACGAGTCCGAGGCGATCACGGCTGTTCAGACCTACCTATCCTCGGACACGTGGGCGAACAACCGCGTCGAGATCGGTGGCGTCATCAGCGCCAACAAGGGCCTCGACCCCGCGCTCGCCGGATCAGACCTCGGCCGCAAGTCGATCGAGATCCTGCAGAACGAGGAGACGGTCTTCCGCTTCGACGGATCCGACCTGATGCCGGCCGCCGTCGGCACCAGCTCCTTCTGGACGGGCATGGTCGACTGGATCACGGGAACGAAGAACACCGACGAGGTCCTGACCTTCATCGACAGCACCTACCCGTAATTGCGCCAGTGAAGTAGAGCGAACCTGGCCCATCGAGATCTTTCTCGGTGGGCCAGGTTTCGGATAACGTGATCACAAACCAACGGAGGTTCCTGCATGTCGACGTCGATAGTGCATAGCGAGGTGCTCGCGAACGTGGGCCTCTTGCCCCTCAGCCGGGGTGGAATCCTCGGCGACATCACCGAGAAATTCGGTCTCATGAT
>JAJAZI010000117.1 GCA_026785785.1 Microbacteriaceae bacterium | reverse complement strand
CGGCCCGGCGACCTGCTCAAGATCACGGTGCTGGGCGTGCAGCCACGGGTGCCCTACGGCGTGATCTCGAACCGGCACGCGCGCGGCGCGCTGCCTGGGGAGTACCCGGCGGGCGGCGGCACGGTGAGCGTCTTCGCCTCGGTCGACGACGACGGGGTCGGCAGCCTGCCGCTGCGCGAGGGCGGCGGGCCGCGGGTGCGGTTTCCGCTCAATCCGTTCCTCGGCATCATGGGCGTCGCGGTCGCCGGAGACACGCGCCCGCATTCGGTGCCACCGGGGCGGCACGGCGGCAACATCGACATCAACGTGCTCACCGCGGGCTCGGCGCTGTATCTGCCGGTGCAGGTGGATGGCGCCCTCGCGTATGTCGGCGATCCGCACTTCGCCCAAGGCGACGGCGAGGTCGCGCTGACGGCGATGGAGGCGTCGCTGCGCGCCGACTTGCGGTTCGATGTCGTGACCCGTGCCGAAGCTCTCGAGTCGTTCGGCGAGCTTGTCGGTCCGCTCGTGGAGACGACCGAGTTCCTCGTGCCGACCGGCATGGACGAGCACCTCGACGAGGCGGTGCGCGAGTGCGTCCGGGCGGCGATCGCCCTGCTCCAGGCCCGCTACGGCATGGAGGCGCACCTGGCTTACGCGTACCTCAGTGCCGCGACCGACTTCAACATCTCGCAGGTCGTGGACGTCGTCAAGGGTGTCCACGCGCGGATCAGGGTGAGTGATTTCGGTGGTTGAGCGCGACGGGCCGGCGGGGACCAGCTCGCCCGGGATGGGCGGTGGCGCGGGGGCTGGCGCGCCCGGCATCCAGCCCCCGGACGGGCTGCTCGCTGCGGTCGACGCCTACGAGCTCGCTCTCATGGCGAACGACCTCGAGGCCCTCGACGCATTCTTCGCCGAGGATGCGCACACGATGCGGGGGGATGCGGCGGGGCTACTCGTCGGGCACGAGCGGATCAGCCGGTTCCGTCAGGGCCGCGGCGGCGCGCCCCAGCGGGAGATCGAGTCGGTCGAGGTGCGCACGATCGACGACGATCACGCCCTCGTCGTCTCGGTGCTCGCCCCGCTCTCCGGCGGGCGCGGCCAGCAGACCCAGCTATGGCGGCGCGCCGCGCGCGGCTGGGTCATCGACGCCGCGCACGTGAGCGGGCCCGCGCGCGCGATCGACACCTCCGTGTGGCGCGTCGTCGGCACGCCGCTCGTCGCCCGCGAGCCCGGCGGCGCCCTCGCCGGCTGCCGCGTCGCAGTGAAGGACCTCTTCGACGTCGCCGGGCATGCTGTCGGAGCGGGCGTGCCGGCGTTCCTCGCCGAGTCTCCGCGCGCCGCCGCCAGCGCGCCCGCCGTGGCCGCTCTGCTCGCGGCGGGCGCCGACGTGCAGGGGATCGCGCGCACCGACGAGTTCGCCTACAGCATCGCTGGCCGCAACCCGCACTACGGGACCCCGCCCAACCCCGCCGTGGTCGGCGGCATCCCGGGTGGATCGTCGAACGGTCCAGCATCCGCCGTCGCGCTCGGCCAGGCCGACATCGGCCTCGGCACCGACACCGGTGGCTCCATCCGGGTGCCGGCGTCGTACCAGGGCCTGTGGGGACTGCGCACGACCCACGGCGCCGTCGACCGCGGCGGACTGCTGCCGCTCGCGCCGTCGTTCGACACTGTCGGCTGGCTCACCCGCGACTCGGCCACCCTCGCGACGGCCGCCTCCGTGAGCCTCCCGATGGGGGACCCGGATGCCGTGCAGCTGAGGCGATTCGCGGTGTGCGACGCCGTGACCGCGCTCGCCAATGCCGACGTGCAGGGCGCCTTCGCCGGCGCGCTTGCCGGGCTCGACAGTCTGCTCGAGGATCTCGAACGAGTCGAGCTGCCCGACGGCGACCTGCTGTTCGAGGCATTCCGCACCGTGCAGGCCGCGGAGGCGTGGCGGGCGCACGGCGAGTGGATCTCTGAGCACCCGGGCGCGCTGGGCGCGGACATCGCGGGGCGTTTCGCTTGGGCGTCCGGCTTCGGCCCCGACGAGGAGGCGGCCGCGCGCGTGGTCGTGCTCGCCGCCCGGGCCGAGATCGAGCGCGACCTCGACGGACGCGTGCTGCTGCTGCCCGCAACATCCTCGGCCGCCCCGCAGGCCAACATGGGCGCGGCCGAAAACGAGGAGACCCGCGGCCGCACGTTGCGCCTCACCTGCATCGCCGGGGTCGCCGGGCTGCCCGCCCTCTCGGTGCCGTTGCTGCGGGTGGCGGAGGGGCCGGTGGGGCTGTGCCTGGTCGGTCCGCGCGGCAGTGACCTCGAGCTCATCGAGGTCGGCGAGCGGATGGCGAATCTGAGGCGGTAGGGGCCAACATTGCGCGAGTTGCCCACTTAGGTCCCTTGCAGGGTTCTGGAGGTGACATGAGTGGGCGAGTCGCGGAGGAAACGCAGCGGCGCCGAGGCGAGTTGCCCACTTGGGTCCCTTTCAGGGTCCTGGAGGTGACACGAGTGGGCGAGTCGCGGAGGAAACGCAGCGCCGCCGACGCGAGTTGCCCACTTGGGTCCCTTGCAGGGTTGTGGAGGTGACATGAGTGGGCGAGTCGCGCAGGATGGCGCAGAGTCAGCGCGAAACCGGCCTCTAACCCAGCGCGAAACCCAGCTGAAACAGTTGTTGCGTAGGCTCACTTCACTGAAACAAACGCGTCAGAGTCCAGGGAGCGCCACCATCGCCAGCCAGCAGATCAACCCGCCCGCCCGACTGCTCATGGGTCCCGGCCCGATCAACGCCGACCCGCGCGTGCTGCGCGCGATGTCGGCGCAGCTCATCGGCCAGTACGACCCGGCGATGACCGCCTACATGAACGAGACGATGGCGCTCTACCGAGGCGTCTTTGACACCGCGAACGAGGCGACCTTCGTCGTCGATGGAACCTCGCGCGCGGGCATCGAGGCCGCCCTCGTCTCGCTCATCGAGCCCGGCGACCGAGTGCTCGTGCCAATCTTCGGCCGCTTCGGCCACTTGCTGCGCGAGGTCGCAGAGCGCTGCGGCGCCGAAGTTCACGTGATTGAGACCGAGTGGGGCACCGTCTTCACTCCGGAGCAGATCGAGGCCGCGCTCGCCGAGACGAGGCCGAAGCTCCTCGCGATCGTGCACGGCGACACCTCGACGACGCTCGCCCAGCCGCTCGACGAGCTCGGCGAGATCTGCCGCCGGTACGGCGTGCTGTTCTACACCGACGTCACCGCCTCGCTCGCGGGCAACGAGTTCCACCTCGACGCGTGGGGACTGGATGCCGTAACCGCTGGCCTGCAGAAGTGCCTTGCCGGTCCCTCCGGTAGCGCCCCGATCAGCCTCTCGCCGCTCGCGGTCGAGGTGATCACCGCGCGGAAGAGCATCGAGGCCGGCATCCGTGCCCCGGGGGACCCGGTCAGCCAGACCCCGATCCGGTCGAACTATTTCGACCTCGCGATGGTGCTCGACTACTGGGGCGAGAAGCGCCTCAACCACCACACCGAGGCCACGAGCATGCTCTACTGCGCACGGGAGTGCGCGAGCCTGCTGGTCGAGGAGGGCATGGCGAACGCCGTCGAGCGGCACCGGGTGCACGGGACCGCGATGGTCGAGGGGCTCACGGGCCTCGGCCTCGTGCTCTTCGGCGACCAGACCCACCGCATGAACAACGTCGTCGGAGTCGAGATCCCCGACGGCATCGACGGCGACGGGGCGCGCTCGTCGATGCTCAACGACTTCGGAATCGAGATCGGCACCTCGTTCGGTCCGCTGCACGGCCGGATCTGGCGCATCGGAACGATGGGCTACAACGCCCGCCGCGACACGGTGCTCACAACTCTCGCCGCCCTCGAGCAGGTGCTCCGCGCGGGCGGTGCCCCAGTCACGCCCGGCGGCGGCGTCGGCGCGGCCCTCGACGCCTACGCCGGCCTCGCGGTCAGTGCGGCCAGCCCGGCCGGTGCGGCCAGCTCGGGCG
>JAJAZI010000116.1 GCA_026785785.1 Microbacteriaceae bacterium | reverse complement strand
GAGTGCCCGCCCGCGACGGCCGCGCCGCAGCGCCTGAAGCCGCGGCGGCACGAGCGGCGGGTGTAGGGAATGCCCGGTTCAGTGAGACGAGCGCTGCCGGCGATGCGGACGAGATCGGCCGCGTCCACTACCCGGCACACATCGAAACCTATTCGGGCACGTTCCCCGCGGGCGCACGCCTTCTCTGCGCGGAACGGGTTCTCGCCGGACGGGACCCACACGATCGATGCCAGCTTCGGCAACGTTCGGGACATCAGGATGGTGCGCTGAGAGGGTGCCCGGCCACTGCGAGAGCCGATGCCCCGCCTCAATCCGAGGTGGTGGCGAGCGGCACGTCCAGCCCGGCGAAGGGCGCGAGCCTGCGTTCGAACTCGGCCCGCCCGCCTTCCGGCAGCGTGGTCGCGCCGTAGGAGAGCGCGATGCTCTGCGCGGGCCAGTCGAAGCTGTCCCACTCCTCGGCGGCCTCGCCCGAGTCGTCCTTGGAGACATCGGTCAGGGCGACGGAAAGCCACTGCGACGAGCCGTACGCGTCGCCCCACCATTGCCAGTACTCATCCGGATCGTCGGTTCTGAATCGCTCGCCGAGGTCGTCAGCATCCGCCCCCTCGTGACCGAGCTCGACCGGGCCGAGGCCGCGCGAAGCCGTGACGGTGCTCACGATGTCGACGACCAGGCGCCAGTCGTCGGCGCCGTCCGGCACGGTGTCGCTCACGTAGTTCTGGGAGTTGAAGGACGCATAGGCGGATTCGCCACCGAAGCCGTTCCCGCCGGCTGGGAACCACTGCGCTTTGCCCTCGGTCTGCCAGTCGAGGTCGAACTCGGCGCCCAGTGCCATCTTGATGTCGGCGATCAGCTCGGCTTCGACCTGAGCGATGTCCTCCTGTGGCGGGGCCGACAGCACGTCGTCCGCATCGACGCCGGGGGAGCCGGGATAGTCGGCCCAGTCGACGGTCACCTCGGCGCCGGACGGGCCGACATAGGTTGTCGTCGGGGACGGTGTGCAGCCGCTCAGCGTGGTGAGAGCGGCGAGAGCCGAGAGGGCTGCGATCGCCCGACGTCGCCTGGTCGCCCGCACCCCTGCCCGAGGCTTCGTCATTTCTCGAGCATACGGGTCGGGAGTCTCTCGCGCATCGCCGAGAGGATGTGTGCCGTGTCACTGCCCACAAGCGATCGGCGGTCCCGGGGGATGCCAGCGACCGGGCTCCAGCCCGACGTAAGCTAAGGGCGTGCCTGCAGTCAATCTGGGAATGCCCAAAGCCCCCTCCGTTCTCGCCCCCCGCCGCAAGACCCGAGAAATCTCGGTCGGCAAGGTCAAGGTTGGCGGTGATTCCCGGGTCAGCGTGCAGTCGATGACCACGACCCAGACCACCAACATCAACGCGACCCTGCAGCAGATCGCGGAGCTGACGGCGAGCGGATGCGACATCGTGCGCGTCGCCGTGCCTCACCAGGACGACGCGGATGTGCTGCACATCATCGCCGGCAAGAGCCAGATCCCGGTGATTGCCGACATCCACTTCCAGCCCCGCTACGTCTTCAGCGCGATTGACGCCGGCGTCGGTGCGGTGCGCGTGAATCCGGGCAACATCCGCAAGTTCGACGATCAGGTCGGCAAGATTGCCGCCGCGGCGAAGGCCGCCGGCGTCAGTATCCGGATCGGCGTCAACGCCGGCTCGCTCGAGCCGAGCCTGCTGCAGAAATACGGCAAGGCCACTCCGGAGGCGCTCGTCGAGAGTGCCGTCTGGGAGGCGAGCCTGTTCGAGGAGCACGACTTCCACGACTTCAAGATCTCGGTCAAGCACAACGACCCCGTCACGATGGTCAGGGCCTACCGCCTGCTGGCAGAGCGCGGTGACTGGCCACTGCACCTCGGTGTGACCGAGGCCGGCCCGGAATTCCAGGGCACGATCAAGTCGGCGACCGCGTTCGGCATCCTGCTCGGCGAGGGCATCGGAGATACCATCCGCGTGTCCCTCTCTGCGCCGCCCGTCCAGGAGGTCAAGGTCGGGCTGCAGATCCTGCAGTCGCTTGGTCTGCGCGAGCGCACGCTCGAGATCGTGTCCTGCCCGAGCTGCGGACGCGCTCAGGTGGATGTCTACAAGCTGGCCAACGACGTCACCGCGGGTCTCGAGGGTATGACCGTTCCACTACGCGTCGCCGTCATGGGCTGTGTCGTCAACGGACCGGGTGAGGCTCGCGAGGCCGACCTCGGCGTGGCGAGCGGCAACGGGCGCGGCCAGATCTTCGTCAAGGGCGAGGTCATCAAGACCGTGCCGGAAGCCGACATCGTCGCGACTCTCATCGAGGAGGCCAACCGGCTCGCCGCCGAGATGCCTCCGGGCACGCTCGGTTCGCCCGAGGTCGTCACGGTCTAGCCGCGGAAACGCGTCGGGCGTCCAGCTTCGGTTGGTAGGCTACGGGTTCCGCCCGCCGACTCTTCTGGAGAGCCTTGTGAACGTGACGCTCCTCACCTGGACGATCACCATCGGCGTCACCATCGCCTTCTTCGTCTACGAGTACTTCGCGCACGTACGCACTCCGCACATTCCGTCTATCGGTGAATCCGCCCGCTGGTCGTGCTTCTACATCGCGCTGGCCCTGCTGTTCGGTGTGGGGATCGGGTTCGTGTCGGGATGGACCTTCGGGGGCGAGTACTTTGCCGGCTATCTCACCGAGAAGGCGCTGTCGATCGACAATCTCTTCGTCTTCCTGATCATCATGTCCGGGTTCGCGGTGCCCAAGGAGCACCAGCAGAAAGTGCTGATGATCGGCATCATCATCGCAATCGTGCTGCGCGGGATTTTCATCGCCGTCGGGGCGGCCCTCATCGACAACTTCTCCTGGATCTTCTACGTCTTCGGCGCCCTGCTGCTTGTCCTCGCATACAACCAGGCCTTCGGCTCGCACGACAGCGACCCGGCGAACGGCCGGGCCGTGAAGCTCCTGCGGCGTGCGCTGCCCATCACCGACGAATACCACGGTGGCAAGTACGCGGTGAGAATTGACGGCAAGCGGTTTTTCACACCGCTGATGCTGGTGATCGTCGCCATCGGTGTCGTCGACCTCGTGTTCGCCGTCGACTCGATCCCGGCCATCTACGGTCTCACCAAAGAGGCGTATATCGTATTCACCGCGAACGTCTTCGCCCTTATGGGTCTGCGCCAGCTTTTCTTCCTCATCGGCGGCCTGCTCGAGCGCCTCGTCTACCTCGCGCAGGGCCTCGCCGTGATCCTCGGCTTCATCGGCGTCAAGCTCGTCCTCCACGCCCTGCACATCAACGAGCTCCCGTTCGTCAACGGCGGTCAGAGCGTCGAGTGGGCGCCCGAGATTCCCATCTGGCTGTCCCTCACCTTCATCGGGGCGACAGTCGCCGTCGCGACCGTCGCGAGCCTCATCACGACGCGGGGCAGGGGCACGGACACCACAACGCACGCCGACACTGCGTCGTCCGCGAAGGACGCCTGACCCCGACGGCGTCGCCCGACCATCCATCCCGCTGGCCGTACTATGGGGGTTGTGCCAACTCGCCTCTCACAGCTCTTCGTCCGCACCCTCCGGGAAGACCCGTCCGACGCGGAAGTGACCAGTCACCGCCTGCTGGTGCGCGCCGGCTACATCCGCCGCCAGGGCCCGGGCATCTTCGCCTGGCTTCCCCTCGGGCTCAAGGTGCGCCGCAAGATCGAGGGCATCATCCGCGAGGAGATGGACGGCATCGGCGCCCAGGAGGTCCACTTCCCGGCACTGCTGCCGCGCGAGCCCTACGAGACCACCGGGCGCTGGACCGAGTACGGCGACGGCATTTTCCGCCTCAAGGACCGCCACGGCGCCGACTACATGCTCGCGCCGACCCACGAAGAGGTATTCACCCTTCTCGTCAAGGACCTCTACGGCTCCTACAAAGACCTCCCGCTCTCGATCTACCAGATCCAGGACAAGTACCGCGACGAGGCGCGCCCCCGTGCGGGCCTGCTGCGCGGCCGCGAGTTCTCGATGAAGGACGCCTACTCCTTCGACTACACCGACGCCGGCCTCGACGTGAGCTACCAGGCGCAGCGCGACGCGTACGAGCGCATCTTCCAGCGCCTCGGCCTCGAGTACGTGATCGTGCAGGCGGATGCCGGGGCGATGGGCGGCTCGCGCAGCGAGGAGTTCCTGCACCCGACCCCGATCGGCGAGGACACCTTCGTGCGCACCGACGGCGGCTACTCCGCCAACGTCGAGGCGTTCCGCACGATTGTGCCCGAGGCGATCGACCACTCGGGCTTCCCCGCTCCCGACGTCGTCGACTCCCCGGACACGCCGACCATCCAGAGTCTCGTCGACCTCGCCAACGCGAGCCACCCGCGCCCTGACGGCCGCGAGTGGACCGCCGCCGACACCCTCAAAGTCGTCGTGCTCGCCCTCAGCCACCTCGACGGGAGCCGCGAACTGATCGCTATCGGCCTGCCCGGCGACCGTGACGTCGACCTCAAGCGAATCGAGGTCGCATTCGCCCCGGCCGAGGTCGAAGCGGCCACCGCCACGGACTTCGCGCGCACCCCGCAGCTGGTCAAGGGCTACATCGGCCCGTGGTCGGAGGACGGCGCGGTGCTGGGCCGCGGCGTCGTCTCTCAGGCTCCAAAGTCCAAGTCGGGCAGGTCGAACGAGCCCCGCAGGTCGGATGCCGAGGCCCCCGCCGGTCACGAGTCCGCGTCGTCCACGGGCATCCGCTTCTTCCTCGACCCGCGCATCGTCGACGGCACCCAGTGGGTCACCGGAGCGAACATCGACCAGAAGCATGTATTCGGTCTCGTCGCCGGCCGCGACTTCTCCGCCGACGGCTTCCTCGAGGTCGCCGAGGTGCGCGAGGGAGATCTCGCCCCCGACGGCTCCGGCCCGATCGAGACGGCCCGCGGCATGGAGATCGGCCACGTCTTCCAGCTCGGCCGCAAGTACGCCGACGCCCTCGGCCTCAGGGTGCTCGACGAGAACGGCAAGCTCGTTACCGTCACCATGGGCTCCTACGGCATCGGCGTCACGCGGATCCTCGCCGTGATCGCCGAGGCGAACAACGACGCGAAGGGCCTCATCTGGCCCGCCAACGTCAGCCCCTACGACGTGCACGTGATCGCCGCGACCAAGGAGGCCGAGGTCCATTCGGTCGCCGAGTCCATCGCCGCCGAGCTCGAGGCGCGCGGCAAGGACGTGGTGCTCGACGACCGGCCCAAGGTGTCGGCCGGCGTGAAGTTCGGTGACGCGGAGCTGTTCGGCGTACCGACGATCGTGATCGTCGGCCGCGGCGCCGCCGAGGGCAACGTCGAGCTCTGGGACCGTCGCACAGGAGACCGCCAGTCGGTTGCGATTGACTCGATCGCCGCGATCCTCGCGCCCTGACCGACGACTCGCCGAAGAAAGAGAACGTGACTGACGCTCCTCGCATCCGGATCAGCCCCGACGAACTTGCGCGGGCGACGTCGATCCTGACGACGGTCAGGTCGTCGTACGACGAGAAGGTCGTCGGGCAGCGGGGGCTCCGCACGAGCCTGCTGATCGCGCTCATCACCGGCGGTCACATTCTGCTCGAGTCTGTGCCCGGGCTCGCGAAGACGACCGCGGCGGAGGCCCTCGCCGACGCCGTGCACGCGAGCTTCAAGCGCATCCAGTGCACCCCCGACCTGCTGCCCAGCGACATCATCGGCACCCAGATCTTCGACTACACGAAGTCGAGCTTCGAGACCCAGCTCGGCCCAGTGCACGCGAACTTCGTGCTGCTCGACGAGATCAACCGCTCGAGCGCCAAGACCCAGAGTGCGATGCTCGAGGCCATGCAGGAGCGGCAGACCACGATCGGCGGCGTCATCCACGCGCTGCCGACCCCGTTCCTCGTGCTCGCGACGCAGAACCCGATCGAGCAGGAGGGCACCTACCACCTGCCGGAGGCGCAACTCGATCGCTTCCTGCTCAAGGAGGTCCTCGACTACCCCGACTTCGCCGAGGAGGTCGAGATCCTCGACCGCATCCGGGACGGCGTGTTCGACCGCCCGTCCACGCAGGACACCGTGCACATCGACGACGTGCTGTTCCTTCAGGATGCAGCGAAGCGCGTCTACCTGGATCCGGCGATCACGAACTACATTGTCTCGGCCGTCTATGTGACCAGGCACGCGGCGACCTACATCGCCTCCGACCTCGCCGACTGCATCGACTACGGCGCGAGCCCCCGTGCGAGCATTGCGTTCAGCAGGGCGGCTCGCGCGCTGGCGCTGATGAATGGGCGCGACCACGTGATCCCGGATGACGTGAAGGAGCTGCGCCATGTCGTGCTCCGCCACCGGATCATCCTGAACTTCGAGGCCATCGCCGACGATGTCGCCCCCGAGACCATCATCGACGCGGTGTTTGCCGCCGTGCAGGCACCCTGACCCGAGCGACCATGACGAGTCTGCTGCGCAAGGTCAAGACACGACTGTCGATCCACGCCCACCGCAAGGTGCGGGGGATGCTCGAGGGCGAGTACACCTCGGTGTTCCACGGGCGCAGCATCGAGTTCGACGACCTGCGCCACTATGTTCCCGGTGACGAGGTGAAGGACATCGACTGGAAGGCGACGGCCCGTATGGGCACGCCGATGACCAGGCGGTACATCGCCTCGCGCAAGCACACCGTGCTCCTCGTCGCCGACACCGGACGCGACATGGCGGCGGTGGCCGCGAGCGGCGAGCAAAAGATCGACATCGCGATCCTCGCAGCCGGAGTCGTCGGCTACCTCGCTGCCCGGCACGGCGACCTTGTCGCGATCCTCGCGGGAAACGCGGAGCACACCGAGTACCGCCGCCCCGAGTCGACCGACGCGCACCTCGAGCGTCTGCTGCAGCTGATGGCGTCCCGCACGACGCTCGGCTCGGGCCGCAGCGACCTGAGCACGCAGCTGTCGTACATCGCCAAGAGCTTCCGGCGCCGGATGATCCTCGTCGTCATCGCCGACGACCGGGTGATCGACCAGGTGCAGCAGCGGCTTCTGCGCCGCCTCTCCGTGCAGCACGAGATCCTCTGGCTCACCGTCGGCGACGCCGACCCCACGAGCGCCGACTGGACGGCCGGCGACATGTACGACGTCGCCGACGGGGCCGAGCTGCCGAGGGCCGTGCGCTCCCAGCAGCACCTGCGCGCCGAGTTCTCCGCGGCGGCGCTGGCCAGGACGGCCGCCGCCGACGAGCTGTTCGACTCGCTCGCGATCAGCCGCAGTCGGGTCGAGGCCGAGGCCGACGTCATCCCGGGTCTGTTCCGCCTGCTCGAGGGGCACCGGCATGCCCGGCGGTAACGGCTTCTTCCCGCCCGTGGCGTATTCGCCGCTGTGGGCGGCGCTCGCGATCGTGATCCTGTTCGCCCTCGCGGCGTTCTACGTCGTCGTGCCGCTGCTCACCCGCCAGGCCCGCGTCGAGGAACCGGAGGTCGATGTGAGCTGGATGCCGGTCGACGTGCCGGCCCTGCGCGGAAAGTACGAGGTGCTCATCTCCGAGGTCGAGGCCGCGCACCGCAGCGGGGAGCTCAGTCTGCGCGCGGCGCATCAGCGCCTGAGCCTGCTACTGCGACTGTTCGCGTACGAGTCGAGCGGCATCCGCGCCCCGCACATGACGCTCGCCGACCTGCGCGAGGCCCGCAACACCCCGCTCAGCGACGCGGTCGCGAAGCTGTACCCGGGCGAATTCGAGGCGGTCGAGCGTGGCAGCGTGCAGGACGCGGCCGAGGTCGCCCGACGGATGGTGCACTCGTGGAGCTGATCTACTGGTGGATGCCGATGCTCTGGGCGCCGCTCGCGGCGGTCACGGCCGCTGTTGCCGTGCTCGTCTACCGGCGGGGCCGCCGTCGTGCGCTGGAGGGCCGCGCGATCGCCCACTCGGATCGCCTGACCGCGCTGCCGGGCTACCGCACCGCCCTGGCTCGCTACCGGGCGCTGCTGATCGCGTTCGCCGGACTCGCCGCGCTCGTGCTCGTCGCGGGGGTGGCTCTCGCGTCGCGTCCCGTCGCGACGAGCATCGTCTACCCGCAGCTCAGCAATCGCGACATCGTGCTGTGCCTCGACGTGTCCGGGTCGATGGTCGAGTACGACACCGAGCTCGTCGAGGTATTCGGCGGGCTCGTCGACGGGTTCGAGGGGGAGCGCGTGAGCCTCGTCGTGTTCAACGCGTCCGCGGTCACCTACTTCCCGCTCACCTCGGACTACGGCTACATCCGCGAGCAATTCGCCACGATCACCGGGCAGTTTCTGAACGAGGACATCGCCTACTTCGACGGCACCTTCTTCGGCGACGGCTCGTCGCTCATCGGAGACGGGCTCGCGGCCTGCTCGCTGCGCTTCGATACCCCCGAGGACGACCGCTCGAGGTCGATCATCCTCGCGACCGACAATCTCGCGGTCGGTGAATCGATCTTCACCCTGCCCGAGGCGGGGGAGCTCGCGATCGAGGCCGGCATTCGCGTCTACGGCATCAACCCCGGCGATTCGAGCGCCAGGGAGTACCTGGCCCGCTTCGCCGCCGAGTTCCAGGGCGTCGTCGAAGACACCGGTGGCTCCTACTTCGGCATCGACGACCCGCGCGCGATCGACTCGATCGTCGAGCAGATCGACGCCGAGCAGGCCACCATCTCCCGCGGGGCACCGCAGCTCGTGAAGGCCGACCAGCCTGTGATCCCGGTCGTGTTCGCCTTCCTCGGACTCGCCGGCCTCATCGCCCTCGCCTGGAGGTTGCAGCGATGACCCTCATCCCCATGCTGCCGGTGCCGGTCATCGCTGTGCTCGGCGCCGTCCTCGGCGGCGCCGTGCTCTGGCGTCTCGCGCGGGCCCGGCGGTCCGGGGAGCGCCTCGGCTGGGCGCTGCGGCTGGTCATGGTGGCACTGCTGGTCGTGATCTCCCTGCGCCCGTCGATCGCCGGCGAGGCCCGGGGGCCAGTCGCGTCGGGCGGACTGGAGGTGTACTTCGTCGTCGACACCACGAGCAGCATGGCCGCCGAGGACGCCGACGACGCCACGGCAGCGCTGGGCGGCGACGTGCCTGCCACCCGGCTCGACGCGGTGAAGGCGGACATCACCGCGATGTCCGAGCAGCTGGTCGGGGCACAATTCTCGCTCACGACGTTCGACGCGACCTCGGTGCAGCGCGTGCCGCTCACGACAGATGCGGCGGCGCTCGCATCGGCGACCTCGGCACTGACCGCAGAGATCACCTACTACTCGCGCGGGAGCGGCATCGACGCGCCCGTCGAATTTGTCGCCGAGCTGCTCGCGACGGCGCGTGCCGCGCATCCGGAACGTTCCCGGGTGCTGTTCTACCTCGGCGACGGCGAGCAGACCCGGGCAGAGGCGCCCGGCTCGTTCGGCGCCATCGCCGAGCTCGTCGCGGGCGGAGGCGTGATCGGCTACGGAACCCAGGAGGGCGGGCGGATGCGCGTGTTCGACGGCTACCCGGCCGATGACGACCCCGCCGAGGTACCCTACATTCAGGATCCGACCACCGGCGCCGACGCGGTATCCGTGCTGGACAGGACGAACCTCGCGGTCATCGCCGGTGAGCTCGGCGTCGACTTCCGGCACACCGACGACGGCGCCGCGCAGGAGTTCGCGGGCGGCCTCGACATCGGGGCAACATCGGTCGGGGCCGGCAGTCTCGACGGTCCCGTCGAGTTCTACTGGATTCTCGCGATCCCTCTCGCGCTGCTCGCGCTCGGAGAGCTCGCCGTCACCGGCCTCGCGCTTGCGCGCGCGCGCCCCCGGCCCGGCAACTCTCGTCAGTCGACGGAGGCACGCTCGTGACCGTGCCCGACCCGAAGCTCCGCCGCCTGCGCTGGATCCTGCTGCTCGGGTCGGTGCCGTTTGCGATCGCCGCGCTCATGCTCGCCGGAAAGCTCTTCGGCCTTCAGGGCACGGCCGGCCCCGCGCTCGAGGGCTACGAGCGCGGCAGCTACGCCGCGAGTGCGGAGCAGCTCGGCCCGCTCTTCGACTGGAACGCGTTCGAACCGTGGATCGCCCACTTCGACCGGGGGACGGCGAGGGCCGCAGCCGGCGACACCATTCCCGCGATCGCCGACCTCGAGCGGGCCTTCGCGCAGGCGCCGACCGCGAAGAAATGCGACGTCGCCGTCAACCTGTCGCTCAGCTGGGAGCTGCTCGGCGACAGCTACGCGTCGCAGGGACAGCTCGCCGGAGCCGCCCGCCTGTACGCCACCGCGAAGGCCGTGATCGAGGCGGCCGGACCCGAATGCGAGCCCCCCAACGCGCCGCAGAACAACCAGGAGGGACGCGACCCCGGACAGGAGTTGTCGGACGCGAGCGATCGCCTCGACGCCAAATCCGGCCTCACCGCGCCGCCGAGGACCGGCGACGGCGAGGACGACGCGTCCGGCACCGAACAGGACCAGCTCGAGCAGCTGCGCGAGCAAAACGACGACGCGGCGGGGGAGAAGGCTGAGCGCGAGACGCAGAACCGCGGCGAAGACTCGGGTGGCGCCTTCACGGACCGACCCTGGTAGCGCGGCGGGACGGAATCCACTGGTAACTTAGGTGTTGACTTCCCCGGGCACGTTCTGTCCGGGAGTTCCTATCTGAATAGTGGAGGCCCCTCAGTGGACATCGATCTGAGCGTGCTGCGGCTCCTTGAGCGCGAGCGCGAAATTCCGTTCGAGGAGTTGGTCGCCATCATCGAGCAAGCGATCCTGACTGCCTACCTCAAGCACACGGATGCCGCGGAGCCCGTGGACGGCGCCATCCCGGCCCGCGTACACCTCGACCGAAAGACCGGCCACGTCTCCGTGTTCGTGACCGAGTACGACGAGGACGGCCTCGTCGTCGGCGAAGCGGTCGACAGCCCCAGCGACTTCGGCCGCATCGCGGCGTTCGCCGCGAAGCAGGTCATCAACCAGCGGCTGCGGGACATCGCCGATGAACACGTGCTCGGCGAATTCAAGGGCCGCGAGGGCGACATCGTCGCCGGCGTCATCCAGCAGGGACCGAACCCGCGGATGATCCACGTCGACCTCGGCACGATCGAGGCGATCCTTCCCCCCGAGGAGCAGGTTCCCGGCGAGGAGTACAAGCACGGGTCCCGCATCCGCGTCTACGTCACTGCGGTCGGCCGCGGACTCAAGGGCCCCCAGATCACCGTGTCGCGCACGCATCCGTCGCTCGTCCGCAAGCTCTTCGCCCTGGAGGTTCCGGAGATCGCGAGCGGCGTCGTCGAGATCGTGTCACTCGCCCGCGAGGCCGGCCATCGCACCAAGATCGCCGTCAAGGCGAATGAGCCCGGCGTGAACGCCAAGGGCGCCTGCATCGGTGAGATGGGCCAGCGCGTGCGCGCCGTCACCGCGGAGCTCAACAACGAGAAGATCGACATCGTCGACTACCACCCGAACCTCGCCACCTTCGTCGCCAACGCGCTGTCGCCGGCGAAGGTCACTTCCTCGTTCGTGATCGACGAGTCGACCAAGGCCGTTCGCGCCCTCGTGCCGGACTACCAGCTCTCGCTCGCGATCGGCAAGGAGGGTCAGAACGCCCGCCTTGCCGCCAAGCTGACCGGCGCGCGCATCGACATCCAGCCGGATAGCATTCTCGAGTCGTAGCCTGTCGATGTGCGCGCGGTACGGAACGACGCGCCAGCGTCGGGCTGGCCGGACTGGTGTCGGGCATCCAGCCGGATAGCATTCTCGGGTCCGGCGAGCGCCCGGCGTAAAACAATCGGGTCAGGTGTACCATGAAGAATGTAAGAACCTGCCTCGGCTGTCGTCAGCGGGCCTCCAAGACCTCCCTTCTGAGGCTGGTGGTGCATGACGGCGAGATAGTCATGGATCGCTCCATGACTCTTCCCGGCCGAGGCGCTTGGGTGCATCCCTCCATTGATTGCCTCGAAACGGCTCTGACGCGCAAGGCCATCGGCCGCTCGCTTCGGAATCCTGCCGTGACGATCGACGGGGACGCACTCCGACAGGAACTTCGCAATCACGCCATCGGCGCCGGCAACGGCGCCCTAGAGAACAGGTTGAACGGCCCAGTGAACAACTAATGAGCAACGAATAATGAGCGGCTCGAAATGAGTCCCGTACTCGACTAATGGCTTTTTCCTGTCAGGGAGAAGGCCCCAGACAGGAG
>JAJAZI010000115.1 GCA_026785785.1 Microbacteriaceae bacterium | reverse complement strand
CGCGACGGGGTGATCCCACCGACGATCAACCTCGACGACCCGGCGTTCCCCGAGCTCGATCTCGTCGCGAACGTGGCACGGGAAATGCGGGTGCGCACTGTGCTGTCGAACTCGTTCGGCTTCGGCGGACACAACGCGGTGCTCATACTCCGCGCGCTGTGAGCACCGCTGATGGACCCGGCCGGTGCGGGCCGCTGATGCAGTCCCGCGCCGGCATCTCAGGACAGGCCGGCTAGAAGGCCGCGGGCACACCCAGGCTCTCGAGCGTCTTGCGCACATGATCGCTCGTCATGGCCTTGACGAGGGCGGCGATCTCCGGTGAATCGGCGTTGTCCTCGCGCGAGACCAAGGTCACCGCGAACTGCGGGTCCTGCTCCACTGCGAGTCCGTCATTCTCCGGCGTGAGACCGAGCTGCCTCGCGAACGATGGCAGGTTGAAAACGGCATCCGCCTCGTCGTACGCGGTATTCAACTGCAGCAGGTCCACCTGCGTGAACTTCAGGTTGCGCGGGTTGTCTGTGATGTCATCGAGCGTCGCGGCGAAGCGCTTGACCTGGGAGTCGAGCGCGATGATGCGCGAGTCCGCCAGCATCTGCAGGGCGCGTGCGGCGTTCGCCTTGTCGTTGGGGATGACGACACTGCCGCCGTCCGGCAGCTTCTGGAGCGAGGAGAGCGTCTTCGAGTAGAACGCCACGACCGTCGAGTACACCGGCTGCACGTCTACGAGCGTCGCGTCGTTCTTCTGGTTGAACTCATCCATGAACCCGGAAAATTGCACAAGGTTCGCGTCGATCTCACCCTGCTGCAGCAGCACGTTCGGCTGCACGTAGTCGGAGACGGGCACGAGCTGAACCTTGTAGCCGTCCCCGATAACCTCGGCGGCGGCCTTGACGGCATCGGTCATGGGAGTGACGGTCGCCGCGACCTTGATGGTCACGGTCTCAGCCGCCGGAGCATTCCCAGCCTGCGCGCAGCCGGTGGTGAGGAGGGTGATGGATGCTGCGGCCAACGCGACGACGATGCGGAGTTTCATGGATGCCTTTCTATAGGGGTCAAGCTGCGGGGGTCAGCGCTTGTCGAGCGCAGCCGACACCCTCTCTCCCGCCACCTGGAGCAGCTGGACGCAGATGATGACGATCACGATGGTCGAGTACATCAGGGGGTAGTCGTACTCCTGGTAGCCGTAGCGCAGCGCGAAGTCGCCGAGGCCGCCGCCGCCGACGATGCCGAGCACCGTGGAGTACGAGATGAGGCTGATCGCGGCGGAGGTGAGGGCGTAGACCAGACCGGGGCGCGCCTCGACGAGAAGAAAGTGGATGACGATCTGCCCGGCATCCGCGCCCATCGACCGCGCCGCGTGGATGACGCCGGGCGGCACCTCGAGGAGGATCTGCTCGACGAGGCGGGCGTAAAGTGCGACACCGACGAAGCAGAGGGGGAACGTCGCGGCAGTGGTGCCGAAGGTCGTACCGAAGATGAGGCGCGTGAGGGGGATGAGGAAGACGACGAAGAGGAGGAACGGGAACGAGCGAACGATCGTGACGAAGAGATTCGCGACGGTCCACAACGGACGGTTCGCGCGAACACCGCCCGGGCGCATGAGGTAGATGAGCACGCCGAGGGGGAGACCGAGCAGGATGGCCGCGGCCAGGGAGAAGCCGAGCATATAGCCGGTCTCGGCCAGGGCGATGCCGATCTTGTCTGCACCGCCGGTGAGCGAGTCGATGAGACCCTTCACGCGCCGAGGACCCGCCGGGCGTGATCGAGGTAGCTGCCCTCGCTGTCGCGCTCGCGCGCTGGCCGGTCCACGGGGATAATGTCCTTCAACACGCCGCGCTCGAGCACCGCGGCCCGGTCGCAGATCGCCCCCACCGCGTCGAGCTCGTGCGTGACGAGCACGATCGTCGTGCCGAAGTCGCGTCGCGTGCCCGCAAGCAGCTCGAGGATGTCAGCCGTCGTCCTCGTGTCGAGGGAGCTCGTCGGCTCGTCGCAGAGCAGGAATCCCGGACGCGTGACGAGGGCACGGGCGATCGCGACGCGCTGCTTCTGGCCGCCGGAGAGCTGGGCGGGGTAATAGTGGGCGCGGTCCTGGAGGTCGACGTAGTCGATCAGGTGGTCGACCAGTTCGGACTCCTTCCGGCGTTGGAGCTTGAGCGGCAGCGCGACATTCTGTCGCACAGTCAAGTTGGAGAGCAGGTTGAAGCTCTGGAAGACCATGCCGATGCGCCGACGCAGGAGCCGTCGCTCGCGCAGGCCGAGCGCCTGAGGGTCCGTGTCTTCGATGAGGACGCGACCCTCTGTCGGACGATCGACGGCATCGAGCAGCCTAAGCAGCGTCGACTTTCCCGCACCGGATTCGCCGATGATGCCGATGATCTCGCCGCGCTCGATCGTGAGGTCGACCCCCTCGAGCGCCGTTGTGGCGCCATAGCGCATGGTGACGCCCTCGAGAACCGCGACGGGGCCTGCATCGGCCATGCATCGCCCTCACTCTCGCGCTTAAGTTGTTTCTAGACTGAGTACAAGTGTAGGGCTCTCCTGTTGTGAGCACGGTCTCCGTCCCGCCATCAGCGTCCTTGTCCGAGACCTGAGAGCCAGACCAAGCTGTCGGGGACGTTGCCTGCCGTCGGGCCGCCAGGACAGAAATATGCCGAGATCCGCAACCTAATAACGGCAAGATCGAATATGGGCGGATTGACCTTAGTCCCCTGATTCCAGGCGTCGAGGCG
>JAJAZI010000114.1 GCA_026785785.1 Microbacteriaceae bacterium | reverse complement strand
GTCACGCTCTGGGCCGGCTCGGCCGCCGCACAGACGATCACATCTCCGACGAATACCTTCGCGAGCCTGCTGCCCGGAGTCTCGATCACCGTCGCCGCGGCATCCGTCACGCCCGTGACCATCGGCGTCGCACGCGACGATGCGCGAATCGCCACGGTCGCCGCAAGCCTTGTGGCCGGCCTGAACGACATCTTCGCGCTCATCTCATCGAGATCGGCGGTGACCACGGGCACGAGCTCCACCGGAGCTGCGACTGTCTCCGGCGGTGCCTTCGTCGGCGACAGCACGGTGCGCGACGTGAACCGGCGCATTATGGCGGCGGCCTCGCAGCCCATCGACGGCAGGTCGCCCTCGGAGTTCGGCATCGTCATCACGAAGTCGGGCACGCTCGAGTTCAACGCGGAGAAGTTCGCCGCGGCGCTCGCGAAGGACCCCGCAGCGACCCAGGCGGCGCTGCAGACGATCGCCAGCCGCGTCGGGGACGCCGCGCGGATCGTTTCCGACAAGTACGACGGACTCCTCACGGGGCGCATCACGGGCCAGCAGTCGAGCGTGCGGGATCTCAGCGACCGGATCAGCGACTGGGACATCCGCCTCACCGCGAGGAGATCGACCCTCGAGCGCACCTACTCGGCGCTCGAGGTGCAGCTGAGCTCGCTCAACGCTCAGTCCTCCTACCTCGCCAGCCAACTCGCCTCACTATCGGGATCGAGCACCTCTCAATGACGATGACCACCGGCGCGAGCGCGCTTCGCTCGCAGTACAACCGCGACGCCGTGCTCTCGGCCAGCCCCGTGCGGCTGCTCACGATGCTCTACGACCGGCTGATGCTCGACCTCGGCCGCGCGGAGACGGCGCAGCAGGAGCAGAACTGGGCCACGGCGACCGAGAACCTGCTGCATGCCCAGGCGATCGTCTCCGAGCTGTCATCGTCGCTCAGGGTCGACGTGTGGGACGGAGGGGAGGGGCTCCTCGCGATCTACAACTATGTGTCGAACTCCCTCATCAACGCCAACATCCACCGCGACGTCGAGCGCACCAGGGAGAGCATCGAACTCCTCGAGCCCCTGCGCCGCTCGTGGCACGAGGCGGCGGAGTCGCTGCCAGCGACCCCGGCGCCCGGCCGCGCCGCCGCGGGAACGCTCGGCATTGGCTGACGCGGAAGGAGCGTGGTCGGCGCTTCTCGACGAGTTCGAGGCCGCCGCGGGCGGGTCGGAGCACGGGGCGGCGTCCGCACCCGGGGCGTGGGTCGCCCCCGCGCTCGGTCCGATCCCGGAGGGGCTCGTCGATCGCGCTCGCCGGGTGCTCACTGCGCAGCTCGCCGCGACGGAGTATCTCGAGGGCCGCCGCGACGAGGCGGCGCGCCATCTCGCCGCGCTGCGAGTGGTCCCGCAGGACGAGGGCGCCGGGATCTCGGTCTACCTCGACGTCACCGGGTGACGCGGGGCGTCAGCACAAATTCGTGACGCGGGGCGTCAGCACAAATTGGTGACGCGTTCGCCTAACGCCGCGCGATCCGGTGCCGATAGACACCTGTGACGAGCACGGATCGCTCACCTTCAGGCCACGGATGGGCCGCTACACGACGAATCGGGCACTCGTGTTTAACTCCGTGACCTCGGCCGCTATCGGCAGTGCGCTCGATGCGCTGGCGCTGCGCCAGCGCACCATCGCCAACAACATCGCCAACGTCAACACGCCGAACTACAAGGCCCAGCGGGTGATGTTCGAGGATGCCCTCGCGGCGTCTGTCCAGGCGGGGAGCGGCCGGGCCGACGCGACGACCGCCCGCTCGCTCGAGCCGACACGGCTTGATGGCAACAACGTGAACCTCGACACCGAGACTCTCTCGAACATCGACACTGTTTTGCGGTTCCAGTTCGCGGCCCGGGCGGCCGAGGGCGCCTTCTCGAGTGTGCGTACGGCGATGAGGACCAACTGATGACGTTTGACGCGATCGGGATCGCCAGTACCGGGCTCACCGTGCACCGCAAGTGGCTCGACGCCGTCTCCGACAACCTCGCCAACATCAACACGGTGAAGCCGACCGACGGGTCGGCGTTCCAGGCGAGGTACGTCGTGGCGGAGGAGGGACAGGGCACGACGGGTGTCTTCGTCGCCGCGGCCGCCTACGGCAGCGAGGAGGGCCTGCTCGTCTTCGAGCCCGCTCACCCCCTTGCCGACGCGGAGGGCTACGTGAGATACCCCGACATCGACCTCGCTTCGCAGATGGGCCAGCTCATCATGGCCCAGCGGGGTTACCAGGCGAACGCGGCGGTTGTCGACCGCGCCAAAGTCACCTACGAGGCAGCACTGCAGATCGGACGCTCCTGATGGCCATTCCCGCACTCGCTGCCGTGCAGCCGACGAGCTACCTGCCGTCGGCTGCCCCCGCTGCCCCCGCGACCGGAGGCGTCGGCTTCGGCGACCAGCTCGGCGGCGCGATCACCAACCTGCAGTCGCTGCAGGGAGCCTCAGGCGACCTCGCGGTCAAGGCGCTCACCGGCAACCTCACCGACATCCACCAGGCGACCCTCGCCTCCACGCGCGCGCAGGTCACGCTCGAACTCGTCGCCGCGGTGCGCAACAAGGGTGTCGACGCGTTCAACGAGATCATGAGGATGCAGGCCTGATGCCCGCCCAGGTCACCTCGATGCTCGGACGCCTGTCCGCCGCGATCGCGAAGTTCACGATCGCGCAGCGCACGATCGCGCTCATCGGTGTCGCCGGACTCGTGCTCGGCGTCATCGCGCTCGTCGCCGTGCTCGGGAAGCCGGCGTACAGCCCGCTGTTCACGGGGCTCGAGGGTGGCGACGCGAGTGCGATCGTCGACCAGCTCGAGTCCGCCAGCGTGCCCTTTGAACTCGCCGACGGCGGGGCGACGATCATGGTTCCGGAGGAGAGCGTCTACACCGAGCGGATCAAGGCGGCCTCCGCCGGGCTGCCGAGCTCGAGCCAGGGCGGCTACGCGCTGCTCGACGAGATGGGCGTCACCTCGTCGGAGTTCCAGCAGTCGGTCACCTACAAGCGGGCACTCGAGGGGGAGCTTGCGGCGACTATCGGCGGAATCGCGGGAGTCAAGATGGCCTCCGTGCGCCTCGCGATTCCCGAGGAGACGGTGTTCATGTCGGAGAAGGGCGTGCCGACGGCATCCGTCTTCGTCGAGACGCGCAACGGCGTGACCCTCACCCCTAGCCAGGTCGAGGCGATCGTGCACCTCACCTCGGCCTCGATCGACGGAATGGCGGCGACCGATGTCGCCGTCATCGACGCCGCAGGCACCGTGCTGTCGGCTGTGGGCGTGGGGATGAGCGGATCGGCGGATGACCGCGCGACCGACTACGAGGCCCGCGTGCGCTCCGCAGTGCAGGCGATGCTCGACAAGGTCGCCGGCCCCGGCAACGCGACGGTCGTCGTCGCCGCCGATGTGACCTACGAGTCCGCGGAGCGCACCGAGGAGACCTTCAGCGCACCGATCGACAGCCTCGCGCTGATCGAGTCGACGACGAAGGAGATCCGGGTTGGTGCTGGGGGGGATGCCGCCGGCGTTCTCGGCCCCGACAACATCGCCGTGCCAGCCGAGGAGCTCGGGGAGGGCGGCTCGACCTCCGAGGTCACGAACCGCACGAACGCGATCAACAAGGTCACCGAGTCGCGGACGATCCCGGCGGGGTCGATCGAGAGGCAGACCGTGTCGGTGGCGCTCAACGCCGACGTCGCGGGCACCCTCGACGTCGACGAGATCGCCGAGCTCGTGTCCGCTGCCGCG
>JAJAZI010000113.1 GCA_026785785.1 Microbacteriaceae bacterium | reverse complement strand
GAGCGACGTCATCGGTCCGGCCGGGAGGGCGAGGCAGATATTGCCGCCGACCGTCGCGGCGTTCCAGACCTTGAACGAGCCGAGCAGGGCCGTGCAGCACTGACGGAAGAGGGGCACGGCGGCCCAGGCAGGTGCGGCCGAGGAGAGCTCGAAGCGGCTCAGCTCGGTGAAGGTGCAGGTCCCGGCGATCGAGAGCCCGGACTCAGTGACCTCGACCGGAGCCCACCCGATGGCGGTGAGGTCGACGAGCCCGGTGAGGTGGTCCTGGGGCTCGGAGAAGAGCCAGGAGCCGCCGCCGAGGATCGCCTCACCCGGTGCGAGGGCGAGGTCGGCGCGGTCGCGCGGCTGGCGGATCGCCGCGACGGTGTTCAGGTCCACGCGACTCCTTCTGCCCGCATCCGGCCCGCGGTTGAATCCGACTCGGGTTCACCACGGTGCATAGTGCGATGGTAAAGCCCCCGCTCTGTGTCGCTCGTGTGAACGCCCCGGCGACACCCGCGGGCTGGGAGGGATTCCGGCGGGTCCAGCAAACGTCCGGGCAACATTCGGGGGACCGCCGTTATAGTTGCGCCTATGGAAATCCTGATTGTTGTGGGCATCATGGTGCTCCTTGCCGTCATCGCCGGCATCTACCTGTGGTCGACTTACAACTCCCTCGTCGCGCTCAACGTGCGTGTCGACGAGGCGTGGAGCGACATCACCGTTCAGCTCAAGCGCCGGGCAGACCTGCTGCCCAACCTCATCGAGGCAGTGAAGGGCTACGCGGCACACGAGAAGGGCGTCTTCGAGGCGGTCACGAAGGCGAGAGCCGAGACCCTCCAGGCGCAGGGACCGGCGGACGCGTCCGTGGCCGAGAACCACCTGCAGTCCGCGCTCAAGAGTATCTTCGCCGTCGCCGAGGCCTATCCGCAGCTGCAGGCCAGCCAGAACTTCCTCCACCTGCAGGGCGAGCTCGTCGACACCGAGGACAAGATCCAGGCCTCGCGCCGGTTCTTCAACGGTGGCGTGCGCGAGCTGAACACCAAGATCAAGCAGTTCCCGAATACCCTCTTCGTGCGCAGCCTCGGTTTCACCGAGCGTGACTTCTTCGAGGTCGCCAACCCTGCCGCGATCGCGGAACCCCCGCGCGTGCAGTTCTGACCGGCGAATAGTCGAAAGGTCCGATGTACAGGGCAATTGCCGCTAACAAGCGCAACACCATTCTCATCATCGCGCTCTTCTTGATCATCATCGGCGCGCTCGGGCTCGTCGCGAACTACATGTACAGCCCGAGCGGCTCGTACTCGATCTTCATCGGCACCGTCGTTGGCGCGCTCATCTACGTCGTCATCCAGTATTTCGCCGCGAGCGGCCAGGCCGTCGCGCTGAGCGGGGCGAAGCAGATCGAGAAGCGCGACAACCCCAGGCTGTATCGCACCGTCGAGAACCTTGCGATCACGACGGGGATGCCGATGCCGAAGGTCTACATCATCGACGATCCCGCCCCCAATGCGTTCGCGGCCGGGCGCGACCCCAAGCACGCGGTCGTCGCGGCGACCACGGGGCTACTCGACATGATGGACGACTCGGAGCTCGAGGGCGTCATGGCTCACGAGATGGGGCACGTGCAGAACTACGACATCCGGGTCACGACGATCGTTTTCGGCCTCGTCGTCGCGGTCGGCTTCCTCGCCGACATCCTGCTGCGGATGAGCTTCTTCTCCCGCGGCGGGCGCAACAACAACGGCAACGTGATCTTCCTCGTGCTCGGCCTCGCCGCAATGATCGTCGCACCCATCGTCGCGACGGCCGTGCAGGCGGCCGTGTCGCGCCAGCGTGAGTACCTCGCGGATGCGACGGGGGCCCTGACCACCCGGCATCCGGATGCCCTCGCGAGCGCCCTCGAGAAACTCGGCGCCTACGGGCGGCCGATGCAGAAGCAGAATTCGACGATGGCGCACATGTGGATCGCCGACCCCACCAAGCCCGGCATCATCGACCGCATGTTCAGCACGCATCCGCCGATCGCCGAGCGGGCGAAGCGCCTGCGTGAGAGCGGCCTGCGCTTCTAGGCCCCCTGCGTTTCTCTGCCCTCTGCGTTTCTCGACCCTCTGCGTTTCTAGGCCCGCTGCGTTTCTAGGCCCCCTGCGTTAGCTGAGCAGCCCGCACTTCGTTGCGTGGCTGGCCATTCGCGAGTTGGGGCCAAGCTTTTCAGGTGAGTTGCCCGAAAGTGTTGGGTCCGGGGCTGCTGAGGCGACAGAAGTGGGCAAGTCGCGGGGGTGGGGTCAGTTTGGTCGGGTGAGTTGCCCGAAAGTGTTGGGTCCGGGGTGGCTGAGGTCGCAGAAGTGGGCGAGTCGCGGGGGGCTACGGGGCCGTCATGCTGTTCGCCAGGCGGTAGCGGCTCGACGGCCGCCCCGCCGTGCCGTAGTCGAGCGCGCGCTCGGCCCGCCGGGTGAGCACGAGGTGTTCCAGGTAGCGGCGGCTGCTGACCCGCGAGATTCCGACGATCGCGCCGAGCTCGGTGGCGGACGAGTTCGGGGCCTCGAGAAGCGCCCGCGCGGTCGCCGCGAGGGTCTCCGCGCTGAGCCCCTTCGGGAGGGGCAGCGGCCGGCGGATCGCCCCGGTCATGAGCGAGTCGATGTCGTTCTGGTCGAGTCCCGCGTTCGGCGTCGTGCGGGAGAGCAGCATGCGGTCCCGCACGATGTCGTCCAGCCGTGAGCGAAGATCGCCGGCGGTAAATGGCTTCACGAGGTAGTGCCGCACGCCGGCGACCCGGGCGCGCCGCACGCTCTCGGCATCGCGCGCGGCCGTCACAGCGATGAACTCGGGCTGCGTGTGATGAGTCGCGCGGATCTCCCGCAGCACCTCCAGGCCCGACATGCCGGGCAGGTAGAAGTCGAGGAGCACGAGGTCGGGGCTGTGCTCGGCGATCGTGTCGACCGCGAGCGGGCCGGTCGCCGCTGTCGCGACGACCTCGAAGGCCGGATGCGCCTCGACAAACCGCACGTGCAGCGCGGCGACGGCGAAGTCGTCGTCGACGATGACGACACGCAGACGCGTGCCCGCACTCACCGGTTTGACCTTTCGAGCTCGGTCGCCCCGCGGGAACGGAGCGGCAGACGCGTGCCCGCGCTCACCGGTTTGACCCTTCGAGTTCGGTCGCCCCGCGGGAACGGAGCGGCAGACGCGTGCCCGCGCTCACCGGTTTGACCTTTCGAGCTCGGTCGCCTCACGCGCGCCGAGTGGCAGGCGAACCGTGAAGCACGCGCCGCCGAGCGTGGACCGGCCGACGCTCACCTGCCCGCCGTGCCGCCGCACGACCCGGCGGACCAGGGCGAGTCCGATGCCCCGCCGGTGCAGCCGCCGGTCACCCTCTCCGGGGTCGGGCAGCTTCGAGCTGACCCCCTCGACGAAGACGCTGTCGTACAGCTCGGGCGAGATCCCGGGGCCGTCGTCCTCGACGGTGATGATGAGGTCGTCGCCTCCCGTAGCGAGGCCGAGACGCACGCGGTTGCCGGTCGAGCAGGCTTCGAGTGCGTTGTCGACGAGGTTGCCGATGACCGTCACGAGGTCGCCGCCCGCGAGCGCGGCCGCGTCGCCGTCGCCGAGTTCGTCCACGACCTGCGAGTCGCGAATCTCGAGCGAAATTCCGAGCTCGCGCGCCTGGCTGGACTTGACCATGAGCAGCGCGGCGAGTTCGGCGTTATCGACGACGCTGTCGTCTCCGGCGATGCCGAGCGGGCCGCCGCGCCCGGCGCGCTCGACGAAGACACGGGCGTCCTCGACCCGGCCGAGCTCGAGCAGCCCCGAGACGACGTGCAGCTTGTTGGCGAACTCGTGCGCCTGCGCCCGCAGACCGTCGGTGAGCGACTGGGCGCCGTCCATCTGGCGCAGCAGCGTGTGCAGCTCGGTGTGGTCGCGGATCAGCAGCGTCGCCCCGACCGCGCGGCCGTCGAGCTCGGTGCCGGTGCTGCGGGCGACGAGGATGCGTTCTCCCGCGAGCACGAGCTGTCCGTCCGGCTCGCCCCGTTCGAGCACCTCGACGATCGCCGGCTCGAGCGCCTCACCCGCGGGTCGGCCAGCGAGGTCGGCGATGTCGACACCGAGCAGGGTGAGCGCGGCGTCGTTGACGAGTGTGATCCGGCCGCCCTCGTCGACGTTGACAATCCCCTCGCTGAGCCCGTGCAGCATCGTCTCGCGCGAGCCGACGAGCGACGCGATCTCCTTCGGCTCGAGGCGGTAGATGCGCCGCCGGATGATCGAGGTGACCCAGGCCGATCCGAACAGTCCCAGCAGCACCGAGGCGCCGAGGGCGATCAGCAGCCAGTTCAGGTCGCCCATGAACTCCTCGCGCAGCGACGACTCGAGGATACCCACCGAGACGGTCCCGACGATCTCGTCGTCCAGGCCGTAGAGCGGCACCTTCACCCGCCACGACTCGCCGAGCGTGCCGGTCTGGGTACCCACCCACATTTCGCCGGAGAGCGGCGCGGAGGGGTCGGTCGAGACGAGCTCTCCGACCCGGTCGGGGTTCGGATGCGAGTAGCGGATGCCGTTCTCGTCGGTCACGACGACGTACGTGACATTGGATGCGGTGCGGATCACCTCGGCGATCGGCTGGATGATCTCTGCCGGATCGGGGGAGTCGAAGGCGTCCAGGATCGCGGGAAGCCGAGCGACGGACTGCGCGACGCCGATCATCCGGTCGAGGTATGCCTCGCGCAGGTGCCGCTCCTGGAGGGCGCCGGCGACGATTCCGGTGCCGACGACGGTCGTGCAAATGATCAACGCCTGCAACAGCAGGAGTTGAAGACGCAGCGACATCGACTGGACCACCACACAAGTGTGCACCCGCGGCGGCATCCGGGTGGCCCTGATCGAAAGCACGGGTAACGGCCAATAGTTACGGAAGTCGCCTCCTAGTTACAGAAGCCCGTTCCGGCCGCCGCGCGAGACCCGCCGTCCCTACCGTTGGTGCACACAGCACGTTCACAGCCCGCGACGACGCGGGCGCTCAATGAGGAGTACACATGCGTTCGCTTGGCATCATCGTTGTCGCGGGGGTCACGGCCCTCACGCTCGCATCCTGCAGTTCGACGGCGGCCCCGGCCGAGGCCCCGGCCGAGGGCGACGCGGCGGTCTCCGTCTCCGAGCTTCAGATCGTCGTTCCGGCCGACCCGGGCGGCGGCTGGGACCAGACGGGCCGCGCCGTCTCGCAGATCCTCACATCGGAGGGCATTGTCGACACCGCAGCGGTGACCAACGTGGGCGGAGCCGGCGGCACCGTCGGCCTCGCCTCTCTCGCGAACGAGACCGACCCCTTCACCCTCATGGTGACCGGACTCGTCATGGTCGGCGCCGTCGAGACCAACCAGGCGGCGAACCGCATTGAGGACACCACGCCGATCGCACGCCTCACCGAGGAGGCGCTCGTCGTCGTCGTTCCGGAGGCCTCGCCGTACGAGACACTCGAGGACCTCGTCGACGACATCGTCGACAACGGCCAGGACGTCACGATGACCGGCGGGTCCGCTGGCGGCGCCGACCACATCCTCGCCGGGCTGATCCTCGAGGAGGCCGGGCTGACCAGCGACGAAATCTCCGCCAAGCTCAACTACATTCCGAACTCCGGCGGCGGCGAGGCCGTCACGCTGATCCTCGGCAACAACGTCTCCGCCGGCATCTCCGGCGTCGGCGAATTCGTCGAGCACATCGAGGCGGGCACGATGCGCGCGCTCGCGGTCTCGTCCGAGGAACCGGTCGAGCTGCTGCCCGACACCCCGACGATCACTGAGGCCGGCTACGACGTCGTGCTGACGAACTGGCGCGGGCTGCTCGCCCCCGGCGGAATCTCGGATGCCGAGCGTGACGCCCTGATTGACGTCGCCGCCCAACTGCACGACACCGAGACGTGGACCAGCGAACTCGACACGCGCGGCTGGAGCGACGCGTTCCTCACCGGCGACGAGTTCGACGAGTACCTCGCGGGCAACATCGACGAGGTCACCGCGACGTTGCGGAACATCGGACTGGTCGACTGATCATGGCGCAGACCGTGCGTCCGGCAACGGCGCAGAGGATCGGCGAGGTCGTCTTCGCGGCGCTCGCCCTCGGCCTCGGGCTGTTCGTCCTCATCGGGGCGGGGGCGATCCGGGTTCCGGGCGCCGGAAGCACGGTCGGCCCTCGGGTGTTCCCCTACCTGGTCAGCATCATCCTGATCGCCTCGGCGGCCATGGTGCTCGTCGACCTGTGGCGGGGACACCTGGGGCCCCAGGAGGAGTCGGAAGACGCCGACCCCAACGCCACGACCGACTGGATCACGCTGGCGAAGCTCGTCGCCCTCGTTGTCGCGCACATCGTACTGATCCCGCTCCTCGGCTGGCCGATCGCCGCGGCGATCCTGTTCGGCGGCGCCGCCTGGTCGCTCGGGGCGAAGAAGTGGTGGGTGGCGGTGCCCGTCGGCCTCGCCCTCAGTCTCACCGTGCAGGTCGTCTTCGGCGGCCTGCTCGGACTATCGCTTCCCCTCGGGCCCCTGCTGGGCTTCCTCGAACCACTCTTCGCTCTCCTCAGGGGCTGACATGGAAAACCTCGAACTGCTCATGGAGGGCTTCGCCACCGCGCTGCGGTGGGAGTACCTCATCTACGCCTTCCTCGGCGTGCTCGTCGGCACCGCGGTCGGAGTGCTGCCGGGCATCGGCCCAGCGATGACCGTCGCCCTCCTGCTCCCGCTCACCTACACGCTCGACCCCACCGCGGCGCTGATCACCTTCGCCGGCATCTACTACGGCGGAATGTACGGCGGCTCGACCACCAGTATCCTGCTGAACACCCCGGGGGAGTCCGCCTCGATCGTCACGGCGCTCGAGGGCAACAAGATGGCGAAGCTCGGGCGCGGCGCCGCGGCCCTCGCGACAGCGGCGCTCGGCTCGTTCGTCGCCGGAACCGTCGCGACCATCGGCCTCACCCTGCTCGCCCCGACGATCGCGAAGCTCGCCGTGAACCTCGCGCCCGCCGACTACGTGGCGCTCATGGTCATCGCGTTCATCACGGTCGGCGCGCTGCTCGGCTCCTCGGTCTGGCGCGGCCTCACCTCCCTCGGCATCGGCCTGTTCCTCGGCCTCGTCGGCACCGAGATCCTTTCCGGCCAGCAGCGATACACCTTCGGGCTGCTGCCGCTCGCCGACGGCATCGACGTCGTGCTCGTCGCGGTCGGCCTGTTCGCGGTCGGCGAGACGCTCTACGTTGCCTCGCGGATGCGGCACGGGCCGGTCTCACTCATCCCGATCACCACGGGCTGGCGCAACTGGATGACCCGCGAGGACTGGCGCCGATCCTGGAAGCCGTGGCTGCGCGGCACGGCGATCGGCTTCCCGATCGGCACGATCCCCGCCGGCGGGGCGGATGTCGCGACATTCCTCTCGTATGCCGCCGAAAAGAAGCTCAGCAAGCACAAGAATGAATTCGGGCGCGGCGCCATCGAGGGCGTCGCCGGACCGGAGTCGGCGAACAACGCCGCCGCCGCCGGGGTGCTCGTGCCGCTCCTCACCTTGGGGCTGCCCACGACCGCGACGGCCGCGATCATCCTCTCGGCCTTCCAGTCCTACGGCATCCAGCCCGGCCCGCAGCTGTTCCAGAACCAGTCTGGCCTCGTCTGGGCGCTCATCGCGAGCCTCTACATCGGCAACGTGATGCTGCTCGTGCTCAACCTGCCGCTCGTCGGCATCTGGGTGAAACTCCTGCAGATCCCGCGCCCGTACCTGTACGCCGGCATCCTCACCTTCGCTGCGCTCGGCGCGTTCGCGGTCAATTTCTCGACCGTCGACATCGTGATCCTGCTCATCGTCGGGGTGCTCGGCTACTTCCTGCGGCGCTTCGGCTACCCGGTCGCACCGCTCGTCATCGGGCTCATCCTCGGACCGATGGCGGAGGCGCAGCTGCGCCGCGCGCTCCAGCTGAGCCAGGGCGACCTCACGGCGCTCGTGACCCGGCCGTTCGCGCTGGCCTGCTACGTGGCGCTCGCGGTCATCATCCTGCTCGGGCTCTGGCTGCGGCGCCGGCAGAGCAGGCTGGAGCGGGCGCTCGAGTCGGCCCTCGAGGCCGAGACCTCGGTGTCCGCTGCGGTGGACCACATGTGGGAACCCGGCAACCGCCCGACCGACGTCGAGACCGCCGAGATCGAGGCGATCCGCGTGGAGCGTGCGGGACGGGCGGATGCTGCAGGGCGCATCACCTCCGCGAAGGGCGCCGACCGGGAGAAGCGCGCCCCGCGCCGACCCCGGTAGCCCCCTGTGTGCGAGGTGCCCGAAGGTGTCGGGTCCGGGGCTGCGGAGGTGGCAGATGTGGGCGACTCGCGCGGAGGAGACCGCCCACTTTGTGCGAAGTGCCCGAAGGTGTCGGGTCCGGGGCTGCGGAGGTGGCAGATGTGGGCGACTCGCGCGGAGGAGACCGCCCACTTTCCGCGAGGTGCCCGAAGGTGTCGGGTCCGGGT
>JAJAZI010000112.1 GCA_026785785.1 Microbacteriaceae bacterium | reverse complement strand
CAGCAGGCCGAGCAGGAAGGCCGAGACGCCGAAGGTGATCACGATCGCCGTGAGGATGAGCGCCTGAGGCAGCGGGTCGCTCATCTCCTCGGCCGCGACCCCGCCGCCGACGATGGGCGCGACGCCTGCCTTGCCCGCAACGATCAGCAGCAACAGGTTGGTGGCGTTCCCGACCAGCAGGAAGCCGAGTATCACCCTCGTCAGGCTTCTCTCGAGCATGAGGTAGATGCCGCTCGAGTACAGCACCACCATGATGAGCACGAGCACGAGCGAGACGGTCACGACGCCACCTTCTCGGCCGGCGCACTGTTCGACGCGACGTCGGCCTCCTGCTGCCTGTCCACCTCGGCGCCGAGGCTGCGCAGCACGTCGAGCACGAGGCCGATGACCACGAGGTAGACGCCGATATCGAAGATTGTGGAGGTGACGAACTCGACGTCGCCGAAGGGCCACACGACTCCTTCGATGTAGCTGGAGGTGAGGGCGTCGGCGCCGAAGAGGATCGGCACGGCAGCCGCGCCAGCGGCGAGCACCAGCCCCGAGCCGAGCATCTTGCCCGCGTTGACCGGCGCCGCGGCACCGAGCTCCCGGCGTCCGCCCGCGAGGTAGCGGGCGACCAGGACGAGGCCCGCGACGGTGCCGCCGGCAAATCCGCCGCCGGGCGCGTTGTGTCCGGAGAAGAGCAGGTAGACCGAGACGACGATCACGGCGTGGAAGGTGAGGCGCACGACGACCTCGAGCAGGATCGACCGGTTCTCCGGCGCGATGTCCCGTCCGGCGAGCAGCCACGGGGTGCGGGCCGATGAGGCACCCGCCCGCTCGATCGCCCTCTGCCGGCTGGCCCTGAACGTGGCCTGGGCCTGACTGCGGCGCACTCGGGGCAGGTCGTCGGCGCGCCCGCTGATGAAGATGAGGCTCGCGACGCCCGTGGCGGCCGCGATGATGACCGACAGCTCTCCCAAGGTGTCCCACCCGCGGATGTCGACGAGGGCGACGTTCACGACGTTGCGGCCATGGGCATCGTCGAAGGCGAGCGCCGGCCAGGCGAGCGAGATCGGCAATTCGGTCCTGGCCCCGAGCGCGACGATGACCACGACGCCCATGATGGCGCCGACGGCTATCGCAATGAACGCGCGGATGCCGCGGTGCGCGGTTCCGTGCCGGTGCCCGAGCCTCGCCGGGAGCCGCCGCAGCACGAGCACGAAGGCGACGAGCGTGACGACCTCAACGAGGGCCTGGGTGAGGGCGAGGTCCGGGGCACCGTGCAGAGCGAACAGGGCGGACATGCCGAAGCCGGTGACACCCACGAGCAGCACCGCCTGGAACCTCTATCCCGCGCGGGTCGCCGCGATGGCCGCGATGACCATGACAAGGCCGATTCCGAGCTGCGCCGCCGAGTCCCAGAGCCGGATGCCGGCCGGCCAGGTTCGGTTGCCGATGAGTGCTGCCCCCATCGCCGTGACGAAGACGAGCAGGATGACGCCGAGGTAGAACGGCAGCGAGCCGCGCTGGGTGAGGCTCGTCGTGCGCGCGGCCGTGCGATCGACGAACCGCACCGCCGCAAGGTAGCCGTCACCCGCCGAGATCCCAGTCCGCACCCTCCCCTGCGCGCCGAAGACGGCATCGCGCTTCCAGAACATCCCGAGGCCGACCGCAAGGGTGACCGCGGAGATGCCCAGTGCGGGCTCGAGGCCGTGCCAGAGGGCGAGGTAGTAGGGGTCTGCGGCATCCGGTTCGAACGGGGCGGAGTAGCCCGACAGCCAGCCGTCCACCAGCGGCGCAAGCACGCCGAGTGTGAGGCCGGTAGCCGCGAGGATCGCGGGCGGGGTGAGGAACCAGGCATTGTTGGCAACCGGCCGCACTTCCTTGACTCCGGGCTTTCTGGCGAAGGCTCCCCAGAAGAACCGGGCGGAGTAGGCGACCGTCAGCACGGAGCCGAGCGCGACGCCGACGAGGGCGAGCCAGGCGAGCGGCGCCCCGGCGAGCCCCTCCTCGAGAAGCGAGGTGAAGACCGCCTCCTTGGCGACGAATCCGAGTGTCGGCGGCAGTCCGGCCATCGAGGCGAGAGCGACGAGCACGACGGCAGCGAGCGCCGGCGACCGGCGGCCAAGCCCGGAAATCTTGCGCAGGTCGCGCGTGCCCGCGTCGTGGTCCACGATGCCGACCGAGAGGAAGAGCGTGGATTTAAACAGGGCGTGGGCGAGCAGGAGGGCGAGTCCGGCGAGCGCGGAATCGCGGGTTCCGTAGCCGACGACCACCGTGAGGAAGCCGAGCTGGCTGACCGTTCCGTGCGCGAGCACGAGCTTGAGGTCGAATTGCCTGAGGGCGGTGAGCCCGCCGATCAGCATCGTCACGACGCCCAGAGTCACGAGGATCTCGCGCCAGCCGGGCATCTCCGCGAAGCCGGGGGCCATCCTGGCGATGAGATAGATGCCCGCCTTCACCATGGCGGCGGCGTGCAGGTACGCGCTCACCGGCGTGGGCGCGGCCATGGCCGCCGGGAGCCAGAAGTGGAACGGCACGATCGCGGACTTCGACAGCGCGCCGACGAGCACGAGCACGATCGCGGTCGAGACGAGCGGACCATCCGGTGCCAGCGCGATGATCTGGGCGAGGCTTGATGTGCCGGTCTCGACCGCGAGGAGCACGAGGCCGACGAGCATCACGAGGCCGCCGAGGGTCGTCACGAGGAGCGCTTGGAGCGCGGCATTGCGGCTGGTTTTAGACCCCGTGTAGTGGCCGATGAGCAGGTAGGAGAAGACGCTCGTGGCCTCCCAGAACACGAAGAGCAGGAAGACGTCGTCGGCGATGACGAGTCCGTACATGGCACCGGCGAAGGCGAGGAGGATCGCCGCGAATCGGCCCAGCCCGACCTCCTCGTCGCGGAAGTAGCTCGCGCAGTACACGAGCACGAGGACGCCCACGCCCGTGACGATCAGCACCATCACCCACGACAGCACGTCGAGCCGTACGGCGAGGGCGACCGAGAGCTCGGGAATCCACGAGTAGCTTTCGGCGACGACCCCGCCGCCGACGACGTCGGGCCCGAGCACGAGCGCGTGCACGAGGGCCGCGAGCGGCACGAGGGCCGCAATAAAGAACACGCGCCGGCCGAGCCGGCGGGCGAGCGGGAGAATCAGCAGTGGGACAAGCCCGAACGCGGCGAGAAGCGCGATCACGTGGCCTCCCAGGGCGTCAGGGCGGCAAGTGCACGTCGCTGGGGAGCACCCGGGGGATCCCCAGAACCGCGATGCCAGTCTATCCGGATGCGGCGCCGCTCACTGCTCGTGCACGTCTCCTTCGCGGAGGTCGGCCAGCAGCGCCAGGGCGCGCGCGACATCCTTCGGCCCGGGCACCCGGTAGTTCGCGAGCGTCGCGCCCTCGCCGCTCTTGAGACCGAGGTCGTCGGGTTCCAGCGCCGCGAACGCATCCTCGTCGGTCACGTCGTCGCCGGCGAAGAACACTGCGGTGGCGCCCGTGTATTCGCGCAGGTGCTCGATCGCCTCGCCCTTGGTCGTCGAGCGCACCGAGAACTCGAGCACGTTCTTGCCCTCGCGCACGGTGAGGTCGTCAAACTCGGCGGCTGTCTCGCGCCGGGCGACGAGGTGGGCGATCCGGCTGTCCTCCGCCGTCGCGAGCCGGGTG
>JAJAZI010000111.1 GCA_026785785.1 Microbacteriaceae bacterium | reverse complement strand
GTCCAGTATTGGGAAGGGAGAAGCGTCCGCGCGGCGACCGCGATCGGGTTGCTCGGCCTGCTGCTGGGTGGCGCGGCCTCGGTGTTGACCGACCATCTGCTCGCCCGCCGCAAGGCCGCTCACCATCACAGGCACGTCGATGTCTGACTTCACCCGCTGACCACGGCCGGAGACATCGCATGTTCGATGAAGATGGCGGGATCGCTCGTCCCATCCGCCGCGGCCGCCCAGATATCGTTGTCACCGACCGCGTCGATGCGCGGAAGACCGTAGAGCACCGTGCGGTCGTCGAGCCATTCCACCTGATCATCGATGCTCTGCTCACCGGGGAGAACGATCTCGACGCCAGTCGCGAGGTCGAAAACGGCGATAGCCCACCGGACATCCGCGCCTGAACCGAGGTCTTTCTTGTATGCGATACGGTTCTCGTCCGGTGAAAGAGAGGGGCACTCCGCACCCTCCTTGATGGCAACGAGAGTGCGTGCGGCGAGATCCCCCTCCACGAGCCAATTCCGTCCTCCCGATGCCGCCGTCGCAAAGAACGTGTTGTCGTCGGCTGCGAAGGTGACGCCCCACATGTTGCGGTCGGGGCTCGTCACGCGGCGCCCGTCGACCTTGAACTCGAATTCCTCGATGTTGGCGCTGGTCCCCGCGACGGTGTCGGTCACGACCGTCTCGGTTGAGAATCCGACCGCCACATAGCTGTGTCCCGTGACGAATGCGGTGGTCGCGACGAGACGAGAACTCTCGGAGAGCCGGGTGCGGCTCGGTATACCCGGGAGCGGCCAGCTGCTCTCCTGCGTGCCATCGGCACGATAGACCGTCGCCTCGAAGGTGGTGATGACGCCCCGGACCGTTCTCAGGCAGACCGTGCGCTCCGACGTCGCGTCGACCCTGTCGCACTCGAGATCGGAGACGGCGCGGGGTGCCCCAGGGTCGTCCAGTGGAACAGCGGCCACACGGCCGTAGTCGTCCCCGACCGCCGTGTTTCGAAAAATCACGCGGGGGCCGCTGAGGGAGGGCCCGGTGGCGACGTCGACGGAGCTCGGTGCCGCTTGGAGTGACTGATAACGTCGCCACTCGCCCACTCCGTAGACCGTGGCTGCGGTCATGACCAGGGCTGCGATGGCGGAGAGCAGCCACCACCTGGACCGGCGCGTCACGCGTCGGCCCGCACTCGCGCCGGCCCGCGCAACAGCAAGGCCACGACGGGGATGACGATTGCAAGGGCCACGGCGACCCCGACGACGGCGGCCTGGCTGCCGTACAGGAACCAGAGCAGCCCGAACGTGGGCGAGGCGACGAGACGCGAGAGGGCGACGACGGTCTGGGCTGCGGCGATGCCGGTGGCTCTCGCCTCCGGCGGTGTGAACTGGGAGGCGAGTGCGGCGAGGATGCCGTCGGTCGCGGCATAGAACACGCCGAGCAGCAGCAGGCAGACGATGGTGAGCGGAGCGCCGTTAACGGGCAGCGCCGCGACGACGTACGCGGCGAGCAGAGCGAGGTGCCCGACAACGAAAATACGCGCGCGACCGACCCTGTCGGCAAGACGCCCGAATGGGATCGCGAGGGCGAGGAAGGTGAGATTCGTGCCGACGTACAGCAGCGGGAACCATTGGGTGGCGAACGCTCCCCTGGTCTGGAGCAGGAGGTAGATGAAGCCGTCGCCGATCGTGAAAAGCCCGAGGAGCCCCGCCGCGACGAGAAGCCGCCTCAGCCGGGGATCGGTGAGCTGCTTCCACCGGAACCGTGGCGCCGCGGGTTGCGTCTCCGCGGGCCTCTCGGCGGGGCGGATGTTCGGCACGACGATTCCGAGCAGTGCCACACCGAGGAGAGCGAAGGCGAGCGAGACGACGAACACGGTGCTGTAGCCGTCGGGGATGAGGAAAAGGATCACGAACGCGAGCAGCGGCCCCAGCGCGGCACCGACCGTGTCGAGCATGCGGTGGGTTCCGAAGGATCGGCCGAAGTTGCCTGCATCCGATGACGCGCTGATGAGCGCGTCGCGCGGGGCCGTGCGGATGCCCTTCCCGAGCCGGTCGACCGTGATGACCGCCGTGAGCGCGGCGAACCCGCTTGCGAAGAGCAACCCGACCCGCGCGAGCGCCGACAGCCCGTACCCGAAGAATGCCACCCACTTCGGTTGTCCGCCCCGGTCCGATGCCCAGCCGGCAGCAATGCGCACGAAGGCGCTGATGCCCTGGTAGATGCCGTCGAGGAAGCCATAGGCGATGGTGGATAGCCCGATGACTCCCGTGATGTACAGCGGCAGGATTGCCGACACCGACTCGGAGGAGATGTCCGTGAGCATGCTTACGATGCCGAGGGTGATCACGACCGATGAGACCTTGGCACCCGTGCCGGGGCCCTGGGGGCGCATGTTGTCGGGTGTGCTCCTCAGCGAAATGTACACGCGGCCTTCCCTGTCACTCCGCGGTGAACACGCCCACGACCGTGTAGGCGGTGCCATCGGCACGTTCCGCAACGGTCAGGGTGATGTTGTCGGGCCCACGGGTGAAGACGAGCGCCGTCGAGCCGGCCACGGCATCCGTCTCGCGTTCGGTGAGGCCGAGCGCGGTGAATGCGGCCCGGTAGTGCTCGATAACGGCCTCGGCGGCATTGGTGGAACTGGCGGAGAGCCCGGCCTGTACCCGATCGCCCTCGACCGCGAGCGAGGTGCTCTCGATCTCCGAGTCGGGGGCGAGAGGGATGATCTCCTGTGGGAAGCCCTCGACGAACTCCCCCACGGCGGACCCCGACTTCGGTAGCGGGGCCACGACGAGCGACCCGTCACCGTTCGGCAGCGGAAGCGGCGGAAGCGGCGGAGTCGATGCCTCTCCGGATTCCGGAACCTCAGAGCTCCTGTCGGAGGTCGATGTCGATGCGTCCCGGTCGCCGGGACCGATGATCGCGACCGCGATCACAGTGATCGCAGCGGCGACCGTGAGGGCGATGATCGTGATGACGACCGGGCGGCGCCTCATGCCCGCCCCGCGCGGAGATTCGAGCGCGAGCCGAGCCGGGTCGCAGCGGTGCTGGCGACCGTCTGCGCAGTGAAAGGGTTCGGGTTCCCGGTCATAGTAGAAGATGACGCTATCAGTTGTCTCGCGGCGAGCGCGCCCCTTGAATTATCCGGAAACTGGCCGGTCCGTTACGCCAGATGACGGGAGCGCTGTCTCCGACCGCCGACTGCCCGGGCGGCCGACGCGGCCCACTCGAGCGACGCCTTCCACGCCGCGGCGCGCTCGGTGCCGAAGACGACCGGGATTGTGCACTTGCGTGCGGCGACAGGAGGCCTTGTGGTCTCCGAGGCGAACACGCATCCGTTCGAGGCCGGCGGAGTGGCGTTCACCCACTTCGGCCAGTTCGAGGACATTGCCGCAGTCGAGGCG
>JAJAZI010000110.1 GCA_026785785.1 Microbacteriaceae bacterium | reverse complement strand
CGTGCAGCCCGGAAGCCCGGAACGGTAACACCGGAGTCGTAGCACTGAGATTATCGGCGGGGCACGGCAGACTGAAAGGGTGCACCTCCTTCTGAGCCGTGGCCCCGCCGGGGTGAGCCTCACCGAGCTCGACGACTCCGGCGCGATCGTGCGCGGCCCGGACGACGTCGTCGACCTGGCGGCCGAGGTCGCGATCCGGGAGCGCGTGTCGGCTGGGGCCCGCTGGGTCTGGGACGACACGAGCCGCTGGTACCCCGGACTGCTGCGCGCGGGGGTGCGGGTCGGGCGCTGCATCGACTTGCGTCTGTGTCGCGCCATCCTGCGCAATTCATCGCTCACCGCAGCATCCGCCCTGGCGAGGTGTGCCCGCGACGGGTGGGACGAACCCACGCCGGAGCCACGACGCGGCGGCGCCGCCCTCTTCGAGGTCGATGAGGAACCCGACGATGGAGCGATGGGCGAGTTCGTCCGGCAGCAGGCGGCTGTCGCGGCGACCGCGGATCCCGCGCGCATCGGTCTGCTGCTCGCCGCCGAATCCGCGGGGGCGCTTATTGCCGCCGAAATGCGCTTCGCGGGCCTTCCCTGGCGCACCGACGTGCACGACGCAATGCTGAGCGACTTGCTCGGGCCGCGCCCGGCGGGGGATCATCGGCCGGTGAAGATGCAGGCGGTGCTCGAGGCCGTGCGCGCAACCCTCGACATGCCGACCCTGAACCCTGATTCACCGTCCGAGCTGCTCGGTGCGCTCGGTCGGGCGGGCCTGCAGGTGCAGTCGACGCGCTCGTGGGAGCTGCAGAGCATCGATCACCCGGCGATCAGGCCACTGCTCGAGTACAAGAAGATGGCGCGACTGCTGAGCGCCAACGGCTGGAACTGGCTCGACACGAACGTGGCTGACGGTCGTTTTCGCCCCGATTACGTTCCCGGCGGTGTCGTGACCGGGCGCTGGGCGAGCAAGGGCGGGGGAGGCGCCCTGCAGCTGCCGCGCCAGGTTCGCGGCGCGGTCGTCGCCGATCCGGGATGGAAGCTCGTGGTCGCGGATGCCGCGCAGCTCGAGCCGCGGATCCTCGCCGCGCTCTCCTCCGACCGTGGCATGGTTGAGGCCGGATCTGCGGGCGACCTCTACGCCGGGATCGTGGCAAGCGGTGCCGTCGATACGCGCGCACACGCCAAGGTCGCAATGCTCGGGGCGATGTATGGTGCGACGTCTGGCGAGTCGGGACGGCTCCTGCCGAGGCTCGCGAAGGCCTACCCGCGCGCCATCGCCTTCGTCGAGGAGGCAGCCCGGGCGGGGGAGCGCGGCGAGATCGTCACCACGCGCCTCGGTCGGAGTTCCCCGCGGGGCGCCTCGGCCGGGTACGACGAGACCGCGACGGCGGCCGACGTCACCCGCGCGCGTGCCCAGGCCAGGTCGTGGGGCCGGTTCACCCGCAACTTCGTTGTGCAGGGCACCGCGGCGGAGTGGGCGCTGTGCTGGATGGCCGGCCTTCGCGGCAGACTGCTCGGGCTCGGGCAGGCGCGGGGCGACTTCACGAGTGGGGCGCACCTGGTCTTCTTCCTCCATGACGAGGTCGTCGTGCACTGCCCTGACCGCCTCGCCGAGCAGGTCGAGCACGAGGTCAGGGCAGCGGCGGCGGATGCTGGTCGGCTGCTCTTCGGCGCGCTCCCTGTCGAGTTTCCGGTGACGGTCGCGATAGTTCAGGACTATGGGCAGGCCAAGTAGCCGGACGGGTCGAGCGCGCGATGGGGCACCGGCGGAGGTTCCGATCAGGCGCCGGGCGCTCCGACCGGGCCGGGCATCCGCTCAGGCCGGGCGATCCGATCAGGGGCCGGGCGCTCCGACCGCCGCGGCTCGCGGGCGACGGCCTCGCCGTGGCTTGTCGGCGGAGTAGGGTCGCGACTGGTCGTCGTCGATGAGCGCGTCCGTGACCGAACTGAGCCACGCGAGTGCCGCGACCGCCTGCGCCTGCCTGGCCAGATGCGCGAGTCGAACGTCCGACCGGGGTTCTCCGCTCTCGAGCGCGGACCGCACACGGGCCAAGTCCTCGGCCCACCAGGCCCGATAGCCCCGGGCAAGGGCCATCGCCGCGCCCGGCTGGATGCTCGACTCGATGATGACCTGGTCGAGCATCTCGGTCCACTCCGGGAGGGTGTGCACTGCGGCGGTCTCCCGCGCGGTGTCGACGGCGCGCGCGCCCTGCTCGGTGAGCCGGTACAGCGGGAGCCCGTCGCTCGTAACGCCCGAGGACCTGATGAGGCCCTGCTTGCCCAGCCGGTCGAGGGTCGCATAGACCTGGCCGGCGTTGACGGGGCCGCGGTGCGGAGCGCGTGAGGTCAGCTCGGCGTGCAGTTGCAGGCCGTAGGCGGGGCCGAGGGAGAGGATCGTCAACAGGCCTTCACGCACAGACACCGGCATCGATCCCCTCGAAATTGTTCTACTGAGTATAGTTTCGGGCGAACCGTCTGCCGAATCGACGCAATCCCATCCTTGTGATTCCGAGCAATGATCGACCATAATGGACCTAGCGGCTCGCCGTTGCCAATTTCATACGTAAGTCGCTACACGGTTCTACCGTTCACCAGGTCGATGGGGAAGTCGCACCTAACCGAACGGAGTCATCGTGGCTGCAGCAACTGCTCGCGGAGTGCTATTCGTGCACTCCGCTCCTCGCGCGCTGGCGCCCCACATCGAGTGGGCCGCTGGTCGCGCCCTTGATCGAGCCGTAAACTTCGACTGGTCAGACCAGCCCGTGCTCAGGGGCTCGCTGCGAGCAGAGTTCTTCTGGGAGGGTGCCCCGGGCACCGGCGCGGTTCTCGCGTCCGCTCTTCGCGGATGGGAGCACCTGCGCTTCGAGGTCACGGAGGACGCCGGGTTCGGTGCCGACGGTGGACGGTGGCTGCACACTCCCGACCTCGGCATCTTCTTCGCACAGACCGACACCGTCGGAAATGTCGTTATTCCCGAGGACCGCATCCGCTACGCCATGGATATCGCGGGATCGAACGCCCTCGAACTTCACCGCGAACTGCGCCTTGCGCTCGGACAGGCCTGGGATGACGAGCTCGAGGCCTTTCGCCACGCGAGCGACACGAGCCAGGTCGTCTGGCTGCACAAGGTGGGCTAGCTGCACGTCCGGCGCT
>JAJAZI010000109.1 GCA_026785785.1 Microbacteriaceae bacterium | reverse complement strand
GACGACCCCAATTTTCGGCATGCCGAAACTCTAGTCGAGCAGCTGCTCCCGCACCACGACGATGAGGCGTTCGAACGCGATCGCCCGATGACTGATTGCGTTCTTCTCGTCCGGACTCAACTGGGCGGAGGAGACCGAGTGGCCGGCGGGCGAGAAAATCGGGTCGTAACCGAACCCGTGCTCGCCGACCTCCTCGCGCAGCACCGTGCCCGGCCAGATCCCCGTCTCGACGTGCTCGAAGCTGGCGGCGAGTTCCGGCGGGCCGTCGGGGCCGATCGAGCCGACCGCCGGTGGAACGACGAGGGCGGCAGCGCACTCGAAGTGCGCGCTGCGCGACGACTCCTCGGCGAGGTTCTCGAGCAGCATCCGGCGGTTGTCTCCGTCGTCGCGAGTGCCCGCGTACCGGGCGGAGTGGATGCCGGGGGCTCCGTCGAGCGCATCGACGCAGACACCCGAGTCGTCGGCGATAGCGGGCAGCCCGGTGTGCAGGGCCGCGGCACGAGCCTTGATCAGCGCGTTCTCCGCGAATGTGTCGCCGTCCTCGACCGGCTCCGGGCCGTCGTAGCCGATGAGCTCGATGCCCTCGAGCTGCGGACCGAGGATGCGCCGGAGCTCCTCGACCTTGTGCGCGTTGTGGGTCGCGAGCACGAGTCTCACGCTCAGCCCCTCAGGCTCGCGAGCTGGAGCTCGGTGAGGGTGGAGGTGCCGCCGACCGCGAGGTCGAGCAGAGCGTCGAGCTCGCGCCGGTCGAACGGGGCGGCCTCGGCGGTGCCCTGCACCTCGACGAACAGCCCGCGGCCGGTGACGACGACGTTCATGTCAGTGTCCGCGCGCACGTCCTCGGTGTAGGCGAGGTCGAGCATGGGCGCCCCGCCGACGATCCCGACCGAGACGGCAGCGACGCTGTCGATCAGCGGCTTCGCGTTCTGACCGATGAACCGCTTGCTGCGTCCCCACTCGAGGGCGTCGGCGAGCGCGACGTACGCTCCCGTGATGGCCGCGGTGCGCGTGCCGCCATCGGCCTGCAGCACGTCGCAGTCGATGACGATCGTGTTCTCGCCGAGCGACTTCATGTCGACGACGGCGCGCAGCGAGCGGCCGATGAGGCGGGAGATCTCGTGCGTGCGCCCGCCGATGCGGCCCTTGACCGACTCGCGGTCCATGCGGTCGTTCGTCGAGCGGGGCAGCATGGCGTACTCGGCGGTGACCCAGCCCTTGCCCTTGCCGGCCATCCAGCGGGGAACGCCGTTGGTGAACGACGCCGTGCAGAGCACCTTGGTGCGGCCGAACGAGATGAGCGCGGAGCCCTCGGCCTGCTCGCTCCAGCCTCGCTCAATCGTGACGGCGCGCAGCTCGTCGCTCGCGCGGCCGTCCTTGCGGGGGGCGATGATGGGGAGGGCGTTGGTCATTGTTGCCTTTCAGGTAGCTGGATGACTCCGGTCTCGACCAGTTCGACGTTCTGGACCTCTGGTCCCAGGAAGCGCCGGGCGAGGGACATGAATTCGGACTGGCTGTCGCCGGTTGCCTCGAACCGATAGGTCGGCTTCGCGCCGGTGGAGCGTTCGAGGCCATGCTTGACGAGCGTGCGATAGACGTCGAACGCCGTCTCCTCCGCGCTCGAAACGAGGGTGACGCCGTCGCCCATGACGTACTGGATCGCGGCCGACATGAGCGGGTAGTGGGTGCAGCCGAGCACAAGCGTGTCGATGCGGGCGGCCTTCAGCGGGGCGAGGTAGCCCTCGGCGACTGCGAACAGCTCCTCTCCGCTCGTCGTCCCGGCCTCGACGAACTCGACGAAGCGGGGGCAGGCGCGCGTGAAGAGCTCGAGGTGCGGTGCCGCCGCGAAGGCGTCCTCGTAGGCGCGGGAGGACATCGTGCCCGCCGTGCCGATCACCCCCACCCGGGAGTTGCGGGTCTGGCGCACGGCGGCGCGCACGGCCGGCTGGATGACCTCGACGACGGGGATGCCGAGGCCCTGGGTGTACCGCTCACGGGCATCGCGCAGCATCGCGGCCGACGCGGTGTTGCAGGCGATCACGAGCATCTTGACGCCCTGAGCGACGAGGTCGTCGAGCACCGCGAGCGTGTATTCGCGCACGTGCGCGATCGGCTTGGGGCCGTACGGGGAGTGCGCCGTGTCGCCGACATAGAGCACCGACTCGTTCGGCAACTGGTCGATGATCGCCCTCGCGACGGTGAGCCCACCCACCCCGGAGTCGAAGATTCCTATCGGCGCATCGCTCACGGTAGTCGAGTTTACCGACGTGCGGGGGGCGCCGCTGTCGCACTAGAGACTGTCCCGGCGCGACTCCTGGTCGACGACGGCCTCCCGGTCCGCCAGCCGGCGCAGTCCGGCGAGCGGCTGGGCCATGCGGTGGTTGCCGCGCAGCACCGGTTCAACCCGGTCGAGGAACGCCCAGTAGCCGGCCGTGAACGGGCATGCGTCGGGCCCGAGCCTGACCTTGGGGTTGAAACGGCAGCCGCCGCAGTAGTCCGTCATCTTGGAGATGTAGGCGCCGCCGGCCGCATACGGCTTCGTCGCGACGATGCCGCCGTCGGCGTGCTGGGACATGCCGATAACATTTGCCGGCATCACCCACGGTGTGCCGTCGACGAACATGCTGACGAACCAGTCGTTGAGCTGCCTGGGCTCGTAGCCGCGCTGCAGTGCATGGTTGCCGATGATCATGAGCCGTTGGATGTGATGGGCCCAGCCGTGCTCGGCGACGCCCCGGATCGACTGGCTCAAGCAGTTGGCCTCGATCCGATCGGCGTCGAGTTCGAGCAGGGCAGCCGGAAGCGGCTCGTGCGCGCCGAGCGCGTTGTGGGAGTCGGTGTAGTCCTCGCCGAGCCGCCAGTAGAGGTGCCACACCCAGTCACGCCACCCGGCGATCTGGCGCACGACGCCCTCGACGCTCGCGATCGGCGCACGGCCCGCCCGGTACTCCGCCACCACCGTGTCGATCACCTCGACCGGGTCGATGAGGCCCAGGTTCAGGGGCGCGCTCAGCAGCGAGTGCGCCATCGTCCAGTCGCCCGTGAGCGTCGCGTCCTCGAACGGTCCGAAATCACCCAGCCTGCTCTCGACAAAGTCGGCGAGCACGGCCTTCGCCTCGGCGCCCGTCGCGGCGAATCGGCGCGGGCCGTCGGTGCCGACCAATCGCACCCTGCCCTCCGCCTGCCACTGGTCGAGGTCGGCGCGCACCTCGGCGTCGATCTCGTCCTCCTCCGGCCAGCGCGGGTCGGGAAGCCCGAGCGTCACCGCGTTCTTCGGTGGCGGCTGCCGGTTGTCGTGGTCGTAGTTCCATTGGCCGCCGGCGGGGGCATCGCCGTCCATGAGGATACCCGTGCGCTGACGCATCGCCCGATAGAAGTCCTCGAGCAGCAGCCGCTTGGCGCCGCGCCCGTCTGCCCAGGCGGCGAACTCCACCTCGCTCGAGACGAAGCCGCGGCTCGGGAGGATCTGCGCACCGGCCTCCCGTGCCCGGGCCCGCGCCCGGTACGAGGTGGGATCGATCACCTCCAGGTCGTCGCGCCCGGCGACCGCGTCGCGGTACCGATGAACCTGGTGGAACTCCACCCTGTCACCGAGCTCCGCCGCGCGATGCCGGATCGCTGACAACATCAAGTGGGCCTTGGCACGGTGGATGGGCGCCCGCGCGAGAACCGAACGGGCCTCGACGAGCAGCATCCGCCCGCCGTCGTCGAACTGCTCACCCAGCTGACCGGCGAAGATCCAGCGAACACGCTCCATGACACCAACCTCCCGTGCAGGGAATGCTAGCTGGCCCCATCACGCCGAAGCTGCACGCGGCCTAGGCTCATGATCATGACGACCGCGCTGCTGACCGATCGCTACGAACTCACGATGATCGACGCCGCCATCAGGGCGGGCACCCATGACCGCGAGTGCGTGTTCGAGGTGTTCGCGCGGCGCCTGCCGGATGGCCGGCGCTACGGGATCCTCGCCGGAACCGGCCGACTGCTCGACCTCATCGCCGACTTCCGGTTCGGCGACGCCGAGCTCGACTGGCTGCGCGACAACCACGTCGTCACCGCGCCGACGCTCGACTGGCTCGCCGACTATCGCTTCCGCGGTGACATCTGGGGGTACCGGGAGGGCGAAGCCTACTTCCCGAACTCCCCGCTCCTGGTCGTGCAGGGCAGCTTCGCCGAGGCCGTCGTTCTCGAGACCCTCACCCTCAGCGTGCTCAACTACGACACCGCGGTCGCGAGCGCCGCGGCCCGCATGGTGGGCGTCGCGAACGGCAGGCCGATCGCCGAGATGGGTTCTCGCCGGGCCAGCGAGCGGAGCGGGGTCGCCGCAGCCCGTGCCGCCTTCATCGCCGGGTTCGGGGCGACGAGCAACCTCGAGGCCGGGCGCACCTGGGGCATTCCCACGATGGGCACGGCTGCGCACGCCTTCACCCTCCTGCACGACACCGAGGAGCAGGCCTTCCGCGCCCAGGTCGACGCCCTCGGCCCGTCGACGACCCTGCTCGTCGACACCTATGACCTGAAGGAGGCGGTCGATCTGGCGGTCAAGGTGGCCGGCCCCTCACTCGGCGCGGTGCGCATCGACAGCGGCGACCTGCCCGAGCAGGTCCAGGCGGTGCGCAAGCAGCTCGACGGCCTTGGCGCGCCGACGACCAAGATCACCGTGACCAATGACCTCGACGAGTACACAATCGCGGCACTCCGAGCCGCACCGGTCGACTCCTACGGGGTCGGCACCTCGGTCGTGACTGGATCGGGACACCCGGCCGCCGGATTCGTCTACAAGCTCGTCGCTCGGCGGGACGGCGCGGGAGAGTGGGTGTCCCTCGCCAAGAAGTCCGCCGCGAAGGCGACGGTGGGCGGGCGCAAACTGCCCGTCCGGGAGCTCGGCGGCGGCATCGCGACATCCGAGACCATCCACGTCGGCGAGGGCGCCGAGCCCGCGCCCGGCGCGCGGCCGTTGCATGTGCGGCTCATGACGGCGGGGGTGCCGGATGACCGCTATCGCGGCGCGGCCGGAACGCGTATCGCCCGGGAGCATCGGGCTGCCGCCGTCGCCGAGCTACCCGCCGATGCGCTGCGACTGAGCCGCGGTGAGCCCGCGATCCCGACCGTCTACGTCGAGGCCTGAGAGCACAGCCGCGCTGTTAGGGTGGCGAGCGTGAGCGTACGCATTGAGAAGGTCGAACTGCCCGGGATCGGCACCCGGCATGACGTGATCACCGAGGCGGGCCGACGGATCGGCGTGGTCTCCCACCGGGCGGGCAAGCGCGAGCTGGCCGTCTTCGACGTCGACGATCCCGATGCCGCGACGGACTCGATCGAGTTGAGCGATGGCGAGGCCTCCGCCCTCGCGGATGTTCTCGGAGCCTCGGTCATGCTGAGCCAGCTCGTCGGCATCCGCGAACAGGCCGCGGGCCTCGCGACGGAGCAGCTCGTGCTCGCGCCGACCTCGCCCTACGTCGGCGGCGTGCTCGGCGACACGAAGGCACGCACCCGAACGAGCACCTCCATCGTCGCCATCGTTCGCGGCACCGAGGTCATCCCGTCGCCGACGCCCGATACTCCGATCCGGGCGGGCGACACGATCATCGCCGTCGGCACCCGCTCCGGATTGGACGCGCTCGCCCGACTTCTCTCCACGGGCCCCAGCTAGAAGCGCCGTGTCCGCGTCGACCATCCTGCTCGTCGAGGTAGGAGCGCTGTTGCTCGGGCTCGGTCTGCTCTCGCGCTTCGCCGACCGGATCGGGGTGTCGCCGATTCCGTTCTACCTGGTCGCGGGTCTCGCGTTCGGCGACGGCGGGGTACTGCCCCTCTCGGGCGGAACCGAGTTCTTCGAGATCGGCAGCGAAATCGGGGTGATCCTGCTCCTGCTCATGCTCGGACTGGAATACACCGCAAGCGAGCTCGTCACGAGCCTCAAAAAGTCCCGTACCGCCGGGCTCGTCGACGCGCTCTTCAACGCCCTGCCCGGGGCGCTGTTCGCAATCGTGCTTGGGTGGGGGCCCGTCGCCGCGGTCGCCCTCGCTGGGATCACCTGGATCTCCTCCTCGGGCGTGATCGCCAAGGTGCTCCGTGACCTCAAGCGACTCGGAAACCGCGAGACGCCCACGATCCTGTCGATCCTCGTGATCGAGGATCTCGCGATGGCGTTCTACCTCCCGGTGCTCTCAGCCCTGGTGCTCGGTGCCGGGATCGCCGCGGGAGCCACCGCACTCGTGGTCGCGGTTCTGGTCGTACTCGTCATCCTCTACATCGCGCTCCGCCACGGCCGCCTGATCTCGGCGATCTTCGCCCCCAACCACCCGGAGTCCCTGCTGCTCGGAGTGCTCGGCCTCACCATGCTCGTGGCCGGACTCGCGCAGCAGGTGAACGTGTCGGCCGCGGTCGGCGCTTTCTTGGTCGGCATCGCCCTGTCCGGTCGCGTCGCCGACAACGCGCAACCCCTGCTGTCCCCGCTGCGCGACCTGTTCGCTGCTGTGTTCTTCGTCTTCTTCGGGCTCGCGACGAACCCCGCCGACATCATCGAGGTGCTCCTGCCGGCCAGCATCCTTGCCGTGATCACGATGGCCACAAAGACGTTCACGGGCTACCGGGCCGCCGCCAGCGCCGGCTTGGGTATCCCGGCCCGCTGGCGGACGGGGCTCACCCTCACGCCGCGCGGCGAATTTTCGATCGTGATCGCCGGGCTCGCGGTCGGAGCGGGAGTGGAGCCCCGGCTGGCTCCACTGGCCACCGCGTATGTGCTCATCACCGTCATCTGCGGACCGCTGCTCGCCCGGCTCCCCGAGGCCCAGTGGTTCAGAAACGCGCTGCGCCGGCAATCGACCCGGGCGGCGAGGCCGCCCGTACCGCCTATTTCTTGAGCTTCTCGTAAATCTCTTTGCAGGTGGGGCAGACCGGGAACTTCTCCGGATCGCGACCGGGCAGCCAGACCTTGCCGCACAGGGCGATCACCGGCTTGCCGCTCAGCGCGGACTTCATGATCTTGTCCTTTTGCACGTAGTGGGAGAAGCGCTCGTGGTCGCCCTCCTCAAGCTGCTCCTGGTTGAGGAGCTCTTCGAGTTCGCGGTCGAGGGTCGACGTGCCGCCGCCGCCTTCTTGAGTGTCGTTGGCCATGACCCAATCGTACGTGCGAGCGGTCAGGTGCGCATGGTGAAGGCGAGCAGCTCCGGCCCACGGCGGTCGAAGATTCGACCGCCTATCCAGACTCCGAGCGCGAGGGTGGCCACGCCGAAACCGAGTCCGGACAGCAGCGAGTAGAGCGGCAGGTTTCCGCCGTAAGTCAGCCCGAACAGCCCGAAGCCCAGTGCGGGAACCGTGAGGGCGATCGTTGCGATGAAGGCGGCGGCCTGGATGAGTGCGGACGTGCCCGTCGTCGACTGCGGTTGTGAGAACGGGCTGTCCCCCGGCTGCACCGCGGGGTAGGGGAACCGGGCCGACAACAGGCTCGACAGGCCGAGGCCGGCGAGCAGGATGCAGGCCGAGACGCCGACGAGCGAGGCGAGCACGCTCGGGTCGGGGTAGAACATGGCCGAGATCGGGGCGCCGACGGCGATGAGCAGGGTACCCAACACGAGGACCGGCACGACGCGCCCCAGGCGGTCCGCTGCCCCCGAAGTGTTGGAGGCGACGTGGAGCCAGACGGCGGTGTTGTCGTGGGCGACGTCGTTGTGAAGGGACCAGCCGAGGAAGAGGCACATGATCGGCAGCGGAAGCAGGGCGAGATTCTGCCAGTACACCCCGCTGATCAGGAACACCACGATCATCAGCATCGGCACGATCGGCACGATGACCAACTGCACCCGGTATCTCGCGTCGCGCACCCAGTAGGTGAAGCTACGGGCGGCGATGGCCCCGAGCGGGGTCGCCGGCAGTCGATCGAACCAGCCAAGCCCCGTGTAGGCCCGCGCCCGTGCCTCGCGGTGGGGCGTGACGAGCATCGCTTCGACGAGGGCGCGCCAGGCGAGCCAGAGCAGCCCGGCGCTGGCGATCGCGATGATGAGCTTCTGCACGGCGGCGCCCGAAGCCCCGGTCGCAGCGTCGGCGGGCGCCGCCCACGCCGCGCCGAGCGGAGTCCAGCTGAGGACATCCGCGATCCCGCCGAGCGCGGTGAAGCCCTCGCCGGCCCAGTCGATGCCGGCGAGCACCGCGATGGTGGGCGTCAGCGCGACGAGAGCCATCAGGGCGACGAGACCGCTGATCTCGCGCGCGCGGCGTGTGGCGAGCAGGAAGGCCGCGAGCGAGGTGGTGACCCGCGCGCCGAGAACGCACGTCACGACGATGGCGACGGCGCTGACCAGCGCGAGGAACAACGGGAACGGCCCCCTGCTCCAGGTCACGATCTGGGCGACGGCCACTGCCGTGATGACGAGGCTGGGAACCCCGACCAGTGCCGTGAGGGCGAGTAGGCCCGCCAGCCGCGACGTCTGGAGTCCGAAGAGGGCGAACTTGCGGGGGTCGAGGGTGTCGTCGACCCCGAACACGAGCGGGATGAGCAGGAAGCCGATAACGATGAGCGAGCCGAAGACCACGACGATGCTGCGTGCGAAATCGGCATCCGCGAATCGCAGCCCGATGAGGGTGGCGACAACGAACGCGGAGGTTGCGAGGCCATAGAGCAGAGCAACGGCGATCCCAACGATCTGCCAGGGGCTTCGCTTGAACGTGTTGGCGAGCAGCCGGAGCTTCAGTCCGAGAAACTGTGCAACCACTCCATGCCCTCCGCTGCCTTGCGACCGCCGGCCAGCTCGACGAAGCGGTCCTCGAGGGTGGCCCCCGCGCGCACCTCATCCATTGTGCCGCTCACCAGAACCTCTCCGCGCACGATGATCGCGACCGAATCGCAGATGCGCTGGATCAGGTCCATGCTGTGGCTGGACATCACGACGGTGCCGCCGGCCGCAGCGTACTTTTGCAGAATCTCGATGACATTCGCGGCCGACACCGGGTCGACCGCCTCGAATGGCTCGTCGAGGATGAGCACGCGGGGCGAGTGGATCATGGCCGCTGCCAGGGCGATCTTCTTCATCATCCCCGCCGAATAGTCCGTGACGAGGCGGTCGAGGGCCTCCTCCAGCCCGAAGGCGACGGCCAGGTCGGCCGAGCGCGAACGCACGGTCGCCCGATCGAGTCGTCTGAGCACGCCCGAATAGTGGAGCAGCTGGGCGCCCGTGAGCCGGTCGAACAGTCGCAGCCTGTCGGGCAGCACCCCCATATTGCGCTTGGCCGCGACTGGATCGCTCCAGACGTCGGCGCCATGCACGAGGATGCGACCGGCGTCGGGGCGAAGGAGTCCGGTGACCATCGACAACGTCGTCGTCTTGCCTGCGCCGTTGGGGCCGACGATTCCGAAGATCGAGCCTGCCTGCACCGTGAGGTCGATTCCGGCGACCGCGGTAACTGACCCGAAGCTCTTGCGGAGTTGCCCAATCACGAGAACCTTCTCGCGGGGCTGGGCGGGCTTCTTCTCGGCCGCAGCCTTCTTCGGGGCGCCGGCTGTGCCTGGGGCGCTGACGGGCGGTGCGGTTGGGGTGACCCGTGGCTCCGCCGCGGGCAGGGCGGTGGGCCGAACGTCGGCTCGCGCGGTGGCAGGGCGCACGGGGGCGGT
>JAJAZI010000108.1 GCA_026785785.1 Microbacteriaceae bacterium | reverse complement strand
GTACTGTACCCGTACCAGTCGCTGTCCACGTCGGTGCCGGTGTCTTTGTCGGCCTGATAGACTTCATCGTCCCATCGGCCAAACTTCTCGTCGGAGGGGTTGTTGTCGTTGCCGTCGAACCACTCGGTGACGTCCTCGGTGGGCCGCCCGCTGTTAGGCGGCGCCTCGTCGCTCGCTGACTCCGACGCTCCCGTGGTGCAGCCGGTGAGGAGCACCACCGCCATTATGACTGTCGCCGCGCTCCGCCATCGCCTCATGGGCTCACTGTATGCCTGGGCCCTCGCGGGCCACCACCCAACGTTTCCGGCCAGTCGAGCGTCGGTTCAAGGCTGGTGGCGACCGGAATACTGGTCGCGGAGCCGGGTGGGTGGTCGCCATCTGCCGGGTACGCTCGATTCATGCACACACGTACTCTCGGCCGCACCGGCCGCACGGTTTCCGCCATCGGCCTCGGCACCTGGCAACTCGGGGCCGACTGGGGCGACGTCGACGCTGACGCGGCGCGTGCGATCCTCGATGCCGCTGTTGGCTCGGGCGTCACCTTCTTCGACACCGCCGACGTCTACGGCGATGGGCGGAGCGAGAAATTCATCGGCGACTACCTCGCTGGCACGCCGGGGCACGCCATCACGGTCGCGACCAAGATGGGGCGCCGCGAGGCGCAGGATGCCGCGAACTTCACGCTCCCGAAGTTCCGCGAGTGGACCGACCGCTCCCGCACGAACCTGCGCGTGGACACCCTCGACCTCGCCCAGCTGCACTGCCCGCCGTCGGCGGTGCTCTCTACCGACTCCGTCTTCGACGCGCTCGACACCCTCGTCGCCGACGGCGCCATCGCGGCGTACGGCGTGAGCGTCGAGACGACCGCCGACGCCCTCGCCGCGATCGCCCGCCCCGGAACCGCGAGCGTGCAGATCATCCTCAACGCCTTCCGGCACAAGCCGCTCGACGAGGTGCTCCCCGCCGCGATCGCCGCCGGCGTCGGCATCATCGCGAGGGTCCCGCTCGCCTCGGGCCTGCTGAGCGGCAAGTACACGACCGAGACGACCTTCGCGGCGAACGACCACCGCAACTACAACAGGGACGGCTCCGCATTCGACGTGGGCGAGACCTTCTCCGGTGTGGACTTCGAGCAGGGAGTGGCAGCGGCGCAGGAGTTCGGGGCGCTCGCGGCATCCACGGGGCTCACGACCGCGCAGGCGGCGCTCGCCTGGGTCGCGCAGCTCGACGGGGTGAGCAGCGTCATCCCCGGCGCCCGATCGGTCGACCAGGCGCGCTCGAACGCGGTCGCCGGATCGGCCGAGCCGCTGTCGGCGGGGTTCAACGCCGGTGTGGCGCACCTCTACGACACCTACTTCCGGGCGGCGATCCACCCGCGGTGGTAGCGAAGAGGGGTCTCGGCCCCGCATTCGCCAACCTCTTCACCGCGAACCTCGCGTCGAGCCTCGGCGACGGGATCGCGCGGGTCGCGGCGCCGCTGCTGGCGGCGAGGCTCACCGACGACCCGCTGCTCATCTCGGGCATCGCCGCGCTCGCGCTGCTGCCGTGGCTGTTCTTCGCGATCCCCGCCGGGATCCTCGTGGATCGCATCGACCGCCGGCACGCGCTGGCGCTCGCGAACGGGGTGCGCGTCGCGCTCGCGATCGCGCTGTTCGTGCTCGTGGCGACGGATGGGCTCACGATCTGGTGGCTGTATTTCGTGATCTTCGTGTACGGCGCATTCGAGACGGTCTATGACGGGGCGATCCGCGCCATCGTACCCAGCATCGTCGAGCGGTCGGACCTGTCGCGCTCGAACGCCCGCATCGAGGGCGGGGAGCTCGTGGTGCAGAACTTCCTGTCCGGCCCGTTCACCTCGGTGCTCTTCGCCGTCTCGGCCCTGATCCCCCTGGGGGTCAACGCCGTCGTGTTCGGAGGCGCCCTCGTGCTCGCGTTCTTCCTGCCGAAGGCGGCCTCGGGGGGCCAGTTCGCTCGTCCCGTCGCCGACGCGGGTACCCCGTGGCATCGGCAGTTCACCGACGGCTATCACTTCATTATCCGCAACCGCATGCTGCGCACGCTCTGGTTCTTCAGCACCTTCACTGGCATCGCGTTCACGGCAGCCACGGCGAGCTTCGTGCTCTTCGTGCTCGACACCCTGCGCGTTCCCGAGGTGTGGTTCGGATTTTTCATGCTGTCGGGTGCGGTGGGCGGAATCGTCGGATCGGTCGCCGCGGACCCGCTCAAGGCGCGCTGGGGGACCGGGTTGACGGTCGCCATCATGACCACCATCACCGGGGCGGCGACGGTCGCCATCGGCGCGGTGCCGACCATTGCGGTGGCGGCGGTGGGCACGGCCGTCACCTCCGGCGCGATCACCGTGTGGAACATTCACATCATGTCCCTTCGGCAGAGTGTCATCCCCGGGCGCCTGCTCGGCCGGGTTCACGGTACCTGGCGCACACTGCTCTGGGGAGCGATGCCGGTCGGGGCGCTCCTCGGCGGCCTACTCGGCCGCATCGACCTCACCGTGCCGTTCCTCGTCGGTGGCGGGGTCGCGTTCGTCGCGAGCGTCGTGTTCTTCCGGTTCCTGATGACGCTCCCCAACGCCGAGGACGTCGACAACGGAGACCTCCCTGTCGGGCCGATC
>JAJAZI010000107.1 GCA_026785785.1 Microbacteriaceae bacterium | reverse complement strand
CTCCTGAATGATGACGGCCGCCGTGGGCTGTCACTCCTGAATGATCACGGCCGCCGTGGGCTGTCACTCCTGAATGATGACGGCCGCCGTGGGCTGTCACTCCTGAATAATGAAAGCTGCCGTGGGCTGTCACTCCTGAATAGTGAAAGCCGCCCGCCTTCGCACTGCCGAACTGACAGTGCCCGGCTCAGCCGAAGACGGGCGGATCCGTCGCGACGAGGAAGATGCCCGTCCAGTGGCAGAGGAACGCCGCGAGGGTCAGCGTGTGGAAGATCTCGTGGAATCCGAACCTGCCCGGGAACGGGTTCGGCCGCTTGAGGCCGTAGATGACCGCGCCCACCGTGTAGCAGAGGCCGCCGACGAGGATCAGCGTCATCATGGCCGCGTTCGCCTCGAAGAAGTCGACGATGTACACGAGCGCGGCGTAGCCGAGGAGCAGGTAGAGAGGCACGTAGAGCCAGCGCGGGGCCCCGATCCAGAAGACCCGGAACAGGATGCCGAGGCCAGCGCCGCTCCAGACGAGCCAGAGCAGCAGAGTCGACTTCTCCGGCGGAAGCGCGAGCACCGTGATCGGCGTGTAGGAGCCGGCGATCAGCAGGAAAATGTTCGCGTGGTCCATGCGCTTGAGCACGCGCCTGGTCGTATCGCTCCAATTGAACCGGTGGTACAGGGCCGAGACTCCGAACAGCAGCATCGATGACGCCACGAAGACTGACGAGCTGACCTTCGCATCGGTGCCCTCGGCGAGGGTGATGAGCAGGATGCCAAGGACGATTGCGATCGGGAAAGTGCCGGCGTGGATCCAGCCCCGCCAGGTCGGCTTGCGCTCGGCGATGTCGATCGCGTCGTCGAGCAGCGGAAGGTTTGGAAGGTCAGCGCCCGGTTCGTGCTCAACGCTGACGTCGTCTGTTGGCCCCGTCATGGGGAAAGTTTAGATCGCCCCGGATGCGCGCAGAGCCGGTCGCGGCCCCGGTTGAGTTCAATCCGGCGCCGGTGGGCTAGCGTAGTGACGTGCGTAATCGGGAAATACCTCTCGGGCGGGGCATCCTCTACGGCCTGTACCAGAGCCGGATTCGCCGCTGGCTCGAAGGCCAGGAGCTGCCCCGGCACATCGCGATGATCATCGACGGCAACAGGCGCTGGGCGAAGCAGCGCTACCTCGAGACCGCGGCGCATGGCCACCGGGCCGGCGCCGAGAAGATGCGCGAGTTCCTCATCTGGTGCGATGACCTCGATATCGAGGTCGCCACCCTCTACTTGCTCTCGACCGACAACCTCACCGGCCGGGGGCCGGAGGAGCTCTCGGAGCTCTTCCAGATCATCGGCGACCTCGCCGACGACCTCTCGCACTACCGCGACTGGCGGGTGCAGCACGTCGGCTCGGACGAGGGACTGCCCGAGCACCTCGTCGCAACGCTCAAGGATGCGGCGGAACGTACCAAGGCCAATGCGGGGCTGCACATCAACCTCGCCGTCGGATACGGGGGACGCGCCGAGATCGCCGAGGCGATGCGAAGCATCGTCCGCGCGCACGAGAGCCAGGGCGGTGCGCTCGAGACCCTGGCCGAGATCCTCACCCCTGAGTTGATTGCGGAGCACCTGTATACCGGCGGCCAGCCCGATCCCGACCTCGTCATCCGCACCTCGGGCGAGCAGCGGCTCAGTGACTTCATGCTCTGGCAGAGCGCCCACAGCGAGTTCTACTTCGTGGAGGCGCTCGGCCCCGACCTGCGCGAGGTCGACTTCCTGCGTGCCGTGCGCGACTACGCGAGGCGGCACCGCCGTTTCGGCAGTTGAGACCGCGGTGAGCATCGACGACTTCGTTGCCGGATTCGGCGAGGACCCCGGATACCTCGACTTCGCCCGAGTCGGACCGCTCGGCCGTGCCGTGCTCGAGGAACAGCGCGGCTTCGGCGATCTGCTCGGTCGCGCGCGCTTCGGCAGCCTTGACAGCCTCGAACGGCAGGATGCGCGGGTGCGCGAGGCGGTCGCCGAGCTGCTGCGCTTCCGGCCGGACCAGGTCGTCTTCCAGCCGAACACGAGCTCCGGCCTCATGCACGCGATGTTCGGCATCACGGGCGGCATCGCCCTGTCGCCCGCCGAGTACCCGAGCCTGACCTTTGCCGCGGCGAGGGCGGCCGAGACGCTCGGCGTGCTGAAGCCGATCTGGCTCGAGACCGAGTACGGCAAGGTGACCCCCGGCATGATCCGCGACCAGCTCACCCCCACCTGCGCTGCGGTCGCCGTGAGCCTCGTCGACTTCCGCACCGGCTATCTCGCCGACCTCGACGGCATCCGGCAGGTCATCGGCGACCGGTTGCTCATCGTCGACGCCGCGCAGGCGTTCGGAATTGTGGATGCTCCGTGGGAGGTCGCCGACGTCATCGTCTCGGGTGGCCAGAAGTGGGTGCGTGCCGGCTGGGGCACCGGGTTCCTGGCCCTCAGCGACCGCGCCGCCGAGCGCCTTACTCCGGTCTTCTCCGGCGTCTCCGGCGCCATCGAGAGTGGCGAGGAGATGCCGCTCGACGAGGTGCTTCCGCCCATGGGCGGCGCGGCCGCCTTCAGTGTCGCCAACCCGAGCCCCGTCGCGCAGGCCATGTTCGCGACCGCGCTCGAGGACATCGATCAGGTCGGGGTCGAGCTGATCCATGAACGCGTCGCCGAGAAGGTGTCGGAGATGGTCGACCTCGCCGACGAGTTCGGTATTCCGATCGGCTCGTCGAGGGCCCCGAACGAGCGCGCCGGGATCCTCGTCCTCGACCCGCCCGCCGACCGGCTCACGACCCTCACCGCCTCGCTCTACAACCACGGCGTGACCGCGACGACTCGCGCAGGCCGGGTCAGGCTGAGCGCCCACGTCACCACGAGCGCGGAGACGT
>JAJAZI010000106.1 GCA_026785785.1 Microbacteriaceae bacterium | reverse complement strand
GACGGCGATCGCGAAGACGAGCCCGATCACGAAGCGCCACTCGCCGAGCACTCCGTCGGCCCCGCCGGTGATGTTCACGATCTGGGTGGTGGCCTGGTTCGCCTGAAACATGTTGCCGCCGCCGATCGCTCCGCCGATGCAGCAGATGGCGAAGAACACGGCGAGGAACTTGCCGAGCTTCCTGTGCCCAATTTCGGCGAGCCCGTCGCGCAGGTAGTACATCGGTCCGCCCGAGACGGAGCCGTCCGGGTGTTCCTTGCGGTACTTCACCCCGAGGGTGCACTCGGCCATTTTCGTGCTCATGCCGAGGAACCCGGCGAGGATCATCCAGAATGTGGCGCCGGGGCCACCGAGCGAGACCGCGATAGCGACTCCAGCGATGTTGCCGAGCCCGACCGTGCCGGAGACTGCCGTCGCGAGCGCTTGGAAGTGGGACACCTCTCCGGCATCCTTCGGGTCGGAGTACTTGCCGCGGACGAGGTCCAGGGCGTGCGTGAACCCGCGGATGTTCTGGAACCCGAGGTAGACCGTGAAGAAGGCGGCCGCGACGATGAGCCAGACCACGATGAGCGGGATCTCGACGTAGGCGAGCGTGCCCGGTTCGCCGATCTTGACCGAGTAGAAAATGATGCCGCTGATGAAGTTTGCAGCGGGCGAGACTGCGTCGTTGATGGCGTCGTCGACCGTGGTCGCGTGCACGATGGATGCTGCGCCCAGAGCGCTCACGGGATCACCGTCACCGGGGTCGACGAGATCTGGATGAGTTTCGAGGGGGTACTCCCGAAGATCACCTGCTTGAACTTCGAATCACCGGTGCGGCCGACGATGATGTGCGCCCCTTCAAGTTTCTGGGCCATCGAGATGAGAGTCTCTGCCGGGCTGCCGTGAACGATGGTCGTTGTCGGCGTTACCGTGAATTCCTCCGTGACGGCGAGCGCGGGTTGCATGATCTGCTGGTCGGCCGCGGCGATTTCCAGCTGTTTGCTCGCGGAGCGGTGCTCATTCTCGGAGGGGGTGCTGAATGAGTAGGGCGACCAGGGAATGACGTGCACGATGCGCAGGCTCGCCCCGGACTCGCTCGCGAGCCGTGCCGCGAAGGCGACCGCACGCCTGCTCGACGAGCTTTTGTCTACTCCGACTAGCAGTGATGACATGGCCTTATCCCCTCGTCCCGTCGCGAGGTTGCGACTTCCGGCTACTTGGGGGCCAACCCTAGGGCAGCACCGCCGCCCCTCCCAAATTGTGATTTTTTCGTTACATAGCTCTGCGGCGCCCAGACCGCCTGCCTGCGGTCCATGATCGACACAACGACGACGTGCGGCAGGGTGAGCGCCGAGATGAGCACGAGGTAGAGGCCCAGCAGCGCCCCACTGCTCAGCCCGGCACGGGGCACGACAAGGAACAGCGCGACGAGCAGCCCGAGAGCGACAATGGTGACTGGGGCCGACTGCACCGCGAACCGCCGCGCCACGACCGCGAACCGGCCCGCCGACAGAGGCTCACGCGAGCCAGGATCCAGCAGCGACAGCCGCACGACGTGTCGCAGCGAGTGCCAGAGGCAGAAGTAGAGCCCGATCGCAAGGATCGGCGGAACGACGGCGAAGTAGACCGCCAGGAGGACCACCTCGCCCAGGTCGCCCCACCACGCGCGCCGGCCCTCCAGCGTGCCCCAGCGGGCGCGAGCGGTCGCAGCGAAGGTGATCGCCCCGAGCGCTAGGAGTGCGGCGATGATCAGCACGCGCATCAGCCCGCTCTCGAAGAACGGCGTCAGGTCGGCCGTCTGCGCGGCGATGACGCCGGTCGTGTCGCGGAAGACCCCGAGGTACACCGCGGGCGCCGCCACGAGGGGCACGACCATCGGCAAGGCCCCGCGCACCGTGAGCATCCCGGCTCTCGTCAGCCGGGACGGCAGACCCGCCCCCGTCCGCGTCCCCTCCACGAACAGGTCGCCCTGCCCCCAGTGGAACCACGTCGTCAGGATGAATGCGACGAACGCGAGCACTGGGTTCAGGAACCACAGCAGCACGACCGCGCCACCGACGAGAAGATAGAGCAGCACGACGAACGTCATCCCTCGCGGCTCCGGTGCGCGCCGCGCAAGCCGCGAGGGCACGAGGTGGTCGAGCGCACCGTGCGGCAGCCCAAGCAGCACGAGACTGATGGCGAACGGCACGTACTGGACCACCTCCGGGATGTGCACGCCCGCCGCAACCACGACGATGAGTGCCGCGAACAGGGCGTCGACGGGGCGGAACAGCCGCCGGCGTGCCGTGTGCCAGAGCGCGCGATCAGCGTCGATGAGCCGCACTCCACGCGCCGAGAGCGCGGAGCCCGCGCGTCCCGAACACCTTCGCCGCCGAGCGCAGGAAGGGCAGCTTCGGCAGGGCGAGGATCAGCCGCGCGTGATCCAGGGCGCCGCTCCGCTCGGTGAGGAACCGCACCAGGCTCGAAGTGTCGACCCGCCCGAACATCAGAGCGAACACGTGCGGTGCGCGCTCCGGGTGGTCGGCGAGGAAGCGCAGGAAGACCGCGTCGAGCAGGGAGCAGGTGGGGTCGGCGTCGGTC